>PBIQ01000049.1 GCA_002720485.1 Acidimicrobiaceae bacterium | reverse complement strand
TAGCTCGTGAAGCTGACGCTTTGAGCAGGGTTGAGGGGGAACGCACCGCTGAGATTTTTAAGGTCGTCACTGACGCCAACAACATAGGGATCGCTATAGCCCTGAAACAACTATGTGAGAATCTCCTTGTCTGTGAAGAAGGTAAATGGAAATAACGCCATTTACTTACTGGTTGTTATCACGCCCTGTTGAATTTACACTGCCGTATGGCTGATCGAACTATTTGGCGTTTCAACAAACGCCCTGAAGGCTCAAACTTGGACTCTTCTTTCGCACTCGCCAATGAAGAGATTCCCGCCCTGAATCAGGGTGAAATCCTGATACGGAACCATTACATCGGAATGGACGCAGGAACACGAAACTGGTTAAAAGCCCGCGAAGATGGATTCGCCCCGCCGTTACCCCTCGGAGCTGCAATGGTCGGGATACTTATCGGAACCATAGAAGCTAGCGAACACCCCGACTATCACGCTGGCCAGCTCGTACGGGCGTGGGGGCAATGGTCCAACTACTCCATCGTCATACCAGAAGAAGCCACCGTTCACGTCTTGAATCAAGACATTGACGACATCCGCCACTATCTCGGCCTCCTCGGCCCGACCGGTCTCACAGCTTTCTTCGGCGTCACCGACGTAGGCAAAGCGAAAAAAGGTGAAACGTTCGTCGTATCAGCAGCAGGGGGAGCAACAGGTTCAGTAGCTGGCCAAATCGCCCGAATCATCGGATGCAAAACCATCGGCATAGCTGGAACACAGGAAAAACTTGATTGGATTGTGTCCGATCTTGGATTTGACCATGGAATCAATTACAAAACAGAAAACGTCGAAGATCAACTCCGAAAAACGTGTCCTGAAGGTATCGACGTCTACTTCGATAACGTCGCCGGTCCGATCCTTGACGCGGTCCTTGCTAATATCGCCGTCCATGGCAGGGTCGCCCTGTCCGGAATGATGGAAAATTACAACAAAGAAGAACCAGTTCCAGGCCCCTACCAATTCGACATGCTGCTCATGCGACGAGCCACCATCACAGGATTCCTATCCAGAGATTTTTTCCCCCGTATGGAAGAATCCGATACGCAGATACGCACATGGATAGACCAAAATCTAATCTCAATGAGGTTTGATGAAACCGAAGGTATCGAAAACGCCCCCACTGTATACAAGAACCTTTTCGAAGGCAAAAACATTGGTAAATCAATAATCAAAATCTAGAGGCCCACTGTTCATCGTCAGCTGAGCCTAACTCTCACACCCAATCCCGTCACCATCTCCATCTAACCTGTACGGATCCTCAACGGGATTCAACACGGTTACCGGCTTTGCAGCAGAAGGGAGCTCCCCACAATTAATATCGCCATTTCCGTTAGCGTCATATTGATCGATATCCACCCCATTAGCAGTTCTGTAGTAGGAACCACCATAAGACGATTGAGTGGTTGGGACTGGTGCGGAAGGGATAGGTGTTGGAGTTGAGCTACTTTCGGGAGGGGCAGGAATCTGAGGGATATTTGACCCACAATCTTCTATCAGATTTCTTAAAGCTTCGTATTCAACCTGATCGACAGATAGATCCCATTTTGATTTCACCTGTATCACGCGAATAGCAAGAAAACACCTCCCATCAGGATCCGGTGGCAACCACTCTCCAGCATCTCTTGCTCCTTTACTTCGGTTGCTGGAAGCTGAAACAGCTACAAGATTTAAAATATCATCAGCAAAAATATCTCGATCATACGGATCCCATTCACTAGCTCCTGAATCCCATGCCTCTGAAAGGGAGACAATATGGTCTATATCAAAACTTGGAGCACTTAAGCCACCTTCTCCCTCATACCAAACTCCATCCCACCGTGAATACCATCCCACCCCTGATATTTTCTCTACAGCTAAAACTTCTAGTCTCGTATTCATTCCATCTCCATCTTCATCGTCCCAATGCGGAAATTCAGACCTGTCGTAGTCAGAGACTGCATTTTCAGGAGCAAGACTTAAGGTGTTGAGCTGAATCAGGAGACTATTTTCAGGAGTTCCAACCACTGTTGGCGTGAACGAAGAACTTGGCGTGGGAGGTTGTTCGGGTGCCGGAGTCGGAGTTTCTGCGGGTAGAGGAGTGGGAGGTTGTTCGGGAGTTGGAACTTGGGTCGGCTCAGATGCTTCTGTCAGAATTGTTGCCGTCGGGCTCGTTGATTCTGTGGGTACAGCTTCAGAATCTATTGTTGCGCTGCTTTCGATACCTTCCTGAGAAGCGTTATCTAGGCTTTCTTTATTTCCTCCTCCGCAACCAAATACCATTATCCCAAGGGAAGTAGAGATAACGATTTTTCCTAATAAACGCATCACTGAACTATAGGCAAAAAGATGTAGAGTATTTACGCGATAAGGCAGGCGATCGCTTCGTCAATAATTGAATCGGCCAGTTTTCGCAGATCATCGTCATCCATCTGGGCGACCCGATGCGGCACCTTGATAGAGCCGGTGTATTCTTCCATCCCCACCGTTGGTGCGAAACCGGCGACAATAGGGGCAAAGGGCTCGGTAATGACAAGAGCAGTTGGGATCCCATGGGCTTCCATCTGAACCGCATCGTGCAAACTACACGCCGTACATGCCCCTCAATCACCAAGGCCGGAGATCACCAAATGGGACCGGGCTGCGAACATTTCCGCCTCATCTGCATCAATAGGCTTAGAGGCACTGGGTTTTGAATGGACCACAATTTCGGCGACAGGTAAGCGCTCCTGCAATCCTTCAGCCACATAGGTTAAGAGTTCTTTCGCGTGCGGCTTAGAATTCTCGATCACGGTAATCACTACCGGATCACCCAGTGTTGACCGATCCGCCATACGGACTTCATCCGGCCCTTCGGTTTCATATTCTGGGTTGAGAACATCAATGGTGGTCATAGTGATTTCCTTCTTGTTTCTATGGTAGCCCACCGCCGGGAGGCTGCACTTTTCTGCTAGAGGCAGATGAATGAATTGTTGGAGCCCACGTTGGAATGTAGGCACTCCAACCAGCCCCTGGACTACCAGCGGTAACCAGAAAGATATCGTCAGGGCTGCGTACGGTTGCGAGTTTTCCATCAGCGTCAGGTGTCATATCGTTCTGTGTTGTGTGTTCCATCACGATCCCTGCTGCTTCCAAATAGGCGGGGGTTACTCGTGTCGCTTCAGTGAGATGTTCACGGATTGCTTGACGGGTCCAGCCTGCCTCAGCGAGGATCATTCGATGTACATAGCCGAGTATCAGCAGCACTTGGTGTCCTTTTCCAACGCCGTACGTTGTCGGGTTTGTCATAGCGGCGGCGTACGTTGCGAGTATTCCCTCAGGCGTGCCGTTGAGCTGGTTCGATACCTGATGGGATCCTTCAGCTGCAAGTACAGTCACGGTTGTGTCATCCTGGTTGTAGCCAAGCTCAACTCGAAGCGGGTCCCAACCTTCAGGTGGAGAGTCTTCAGCCACAAGCATCGTGTACTTGCCCGGATGTCCGATGGATGACCCGTCAAGATAGTTGGAGCGGGCACCAAGGACGTTCATAGCTACTAGTCGCATTGCCCGACCGATAGTTGCATTTGCCCGATATCCGGGGCCGAGAGCATTCCTGTTGGCATTTAACCCTAAAGCTTCGAGATTCGGCCCACTAACAACCAAGCACAAAGCAGCCCCACCGGTGCTGGTAATTGCGGTATTACACCCAAATATTGGATCGCACATAGCGGCGATCCCAGCGAGAACCACTGGAAAATGTTGCGGTTCACAGCCAGCCATCACCGCATTAATTGCCGCCTTTTCCGCTGTGATATTCCGAGAACGTTCAGGGACGGTCCCAACAACATCCCCAGCAGTAACGCCAGCAAACGCCAGCATCGCTTCAACACGATCAGGTGTGGGTGGTACAACCGGTAGGCCGTCGGTCCAGCCACGGGCGAAGAACTCTTCCTGCACATCGTGTTCCGTAAAGGTAAAGGACGTCGCCATAAAAAAACACTAGCAAGGTTTTATAAATACGGCATTTCCGATTCATGGCTCTTTTACTGACAGGTTCGTGTAGAGCTCCAGCGACTTCTTCACCTTTCAATCTCGGATTTTGCTACTTGTCGAATAGGGATGAGCGGGCTATGCTCCGAACTGAATCAATCCCCAACCCAACAAGTGAGGTAGTTATGGCCATTAATGTCGGAGACGCAGTTCCAGATATCGAAGTACGAGTTCTAGATGAGGGCGGCATGCCAACTTCAGTACAGACAGGTGAAGTATTGGGAACTGGAAAAGTTGTATTATTTGCCGTTCCGGGTGCCTTCACAACAGGTTGCACGCTAATGCATCTCCCTACGTTCGTGGAGGGAGCTTCTGATCTTGCTGGTGAAGGTGTGGAAACGATTGCATGTATTGCAGTGAACGATGCTTGGGTTATGGGAGCATGGGGAGAAGCTCACGGCTCTGACGATATTATGATGCTGGCCGACGGCAATGGTGAGTTCGCTGCCGCCATGGGTCTGGTAATGGACGGATCAGGTTTTGGCCTTGGAAGCCGTTCAAAGCGCTACGCCGCTGTCATAGAGGACGGCACGATCACTCATCTGGCTGTTGACGAAGGTGGCATCGAGGTCTCAACTTGCTCAGCAGTTCTTGACGCTATCGTCGAGGCATAATCGTTCGAACATCTACATCGAACGCACTTCACTAGAAAACGTAAACCCGAAACTTTCTTACTGGAAGCTAAGAAGGCTCGGTTGGTAATCTTCGGGGGCTTGAAATCCCAGAAGATTCAACGTCGTTGAGGCAATATGGCTTAGTCCCGCGTCCGGTGGAGGGTTGAGCTCATACTCGTTTTTGTTTTCGGGGTCGTGAATGACGAACGGGACAGGAGCCAACGTATGTGATGTCATAGGGACACGATCCCCATCTGAGGTTTCCGTGAACATCTTGTCGGCGTTTCCATGATCAGATGTGTAAATCAGGACTCCTCCGAGCTCCTCGATAACGTCTACTAATTGCCGTACGCAGTCGTCCACCGTTTCCATAGCTGTGATAGCCGCTACGAGATTTCCGGTGTGCCCGACCATATCTCCATTTGCGTAATTCACCCGACCATACCGGTAGTTCCCCGAACGAAGAAGCTCAATCGTAACATCAGTAATTTCTTGTGCTTTCATAGCTGGCGCTTCATCAAAAGGAACATTATCCGAGGGGATCTCAATGTAAGTTTCTATTTCTTCGTTGATGTATCCACTTCGGTTTCCATTCCAAAAATACGTAACATGACCGAATTTCTGTGTTTCACTTATCGCAAACGAAGGCACTCCCATCTCTGCAAGATATTCACCCATCGTCCTATCAATCAGGGGAGGATCAACCAGATAGTTTTTCGGGACAAGTAGGTCACCGTCGTACTGCAACATTCCCGCGTAGAACACTTTCGGATGGTTTCCGCGATCGAACGCTTCGAATTTTTCATTTTCAAATGCTTGGGAGATTTCTATGGAACGGTCTCCGCGAAAATTAAAAACGATGACAGCATCACCATCATGGATTTTTCCTACTGGTTCTTCCGCTTCATTTATGATCACGAACTGTTCTAGGTATTGGTCTCCAAGATCGGATTCTTCATACAGGGTTTCTACTGCGTGTTTGGCTGAAGTGAATGGTCGTCCGATGCCATGGGTGTGGCAGTTGTATCCGCGTTCGATCATTTCCCAGTCAGCCTCGTATCGGTCCATGGTTATGGTCATGCGCCCCCCGCCCGAAGCAATACGAACATCCGTGCCTGATGCTGCGTTCACCGTTTCAAGAAAAGCTTCAGTCCGGTCAATGTATTTCATCGCTGATCTGGGAGGTGTGTCCCGGCCGTCAAGGAGAATATGGAGGCGTATTCGCTGTACGCCTTCCTCTACTGCTTGAGTAATCAACTGTTCGAGATGGGCGATGTGGCTGTGGACGTTGCCATCAGAATGCAGCCCGATGAAATGCATCGTCCCTGATCGCCCATGTGCAACAGCCTCTTTCCATACGTCTGACTCGTATAGTGTTCCCGTTTCTAGAGCCTGGTTTACGAGTTTTGCGCCTTGAGCGAAAATTCTTCCTGCCCCTATTGCGTTATGGCCAACTTCGCTGTTACCCATATCACTATCAGTGGGTAATCCGACGGCAGTACCATGAGCGGCGAGTTGTGCAGAAAACGGCGAATCAACGAGAGCATCGAGGGTCGGTGTTGATGCTTGGGCCACGGCATTACTTTCAACGTTGTCGGCGATTCCGACCCCGTCGGCGACAACGACAAGGACCGGACCTGAACGGCCCGGGAATGTCGTGTGTTGATCCAATGAAAGTGCCATAAGGCCATCCTAGAAGAAGTCAGCTACCGAAGACTGATCTTTCCTTCGCCCGCGTCGGTTTCACCAATCAATGCAGCATCCACACCTAGCTCTTCTAGTTCAGCGCACACATCAGATGATTTGTCTTTATCGACGCCAAAGACCAGACCTCCAGATGTCTGAGCGTCAGCTAAAAGCAGCAGATCGATCTCACTAAATGATCTGGCATCAACCTGGTCCGCTATCCAAGCAAGATTTCTTCGGGTTCCACCGGGAACAATTCCATCTTCTACGTATTGTCTTGCTGCAGGTAGAAACGGTATCTGGTCGACATACAGCACTGCATTCACGCCTGATGCTTTGGTCATCTTCCCTAAATGTCCGAGAAGGCCGAATCCGGTGACGTCTGTTGCCCCCGTGGTACCTGCTGATATCGCTACTCGTGACGCTACATCGTTTAATCGTTCCATCGAGTTGATAGCTGCTTCTAAGCTGTCATCGTCTACCGTTCCAGCTTTGATCGCCGTAGTGATTACTCCTATCCCTAAGGGCTTTGTCAAGATCAGGTCCTGTCCGCCCTGTAATCCTGTGTTAGTTAGGACATGGTCTGGGTCGACTTCGCCGGTGACAGCTATCCCATACTTGGGTTCCGGATCAGAAATACTATGGCCGCCGATGATCGCCATTCCCGCCTTCTCGGCGATATCTAGACCTCCCTGAAGAACTTCGGAGAGAAGCTCTGTTGGTAGTTCATCATTATTCCATGCCACAAGGTTTAGCCCAAATAAGGGTATACCACCCATAGCGTAGACATCGGAGAGGCTATTGGCAGCGGCAATACGGCCCCAGGTGCGCGCGTCGTTCACCACTGGTGTGATGAAATCAACAGTGGAAATTAATGCACGATCATCTCCGAGACTCCATACACCAGCGTCATCGCCTGTTTCTAGTCCGACGAGGACGTTGGGGTTATTTGTAGTGTTCAAGAGGCTCACGACGTGAGCTAATTCACTCGGGTCGAGTTTGCAGCCTCAACCAGCTCCATGACTGAACTGGGTTAACCACACAGTTTCTTTTTCACTCATGCCGCTCCTTTCTCTTACTTAAAGGCTAGTTCCCCAAGAGGTCAGAAGGGTGACTCGGATCTTGCAACCTTCTTTTCAATTCCATAAGTGTGAAGTTCTTTTCTAGCCGCGGTTGAGAAACAAAGGAAAGCTGATATGACTAGGTATGCCCTTAACGAAGCTATTTTCTGCCTCACGCAGTCTTTGTATCGCTCTCATCGCAGCTTTCGTGGTTTCCTGCGGAGGAGACGCAACCTCATCTAACTCTTCCACGACACCGCCCGCTGCTTCTGATGCTGCTGCAACACCTTCTGCTGAAGCCACCTCCGAACAGAACGAAACAGCGACCATCTCCCAAGAAGTTCTTTTCTCTATCCAAGTAGCGGAAGCACTGATCGGTGAACCCGTTGGCGAAGAAGGCGAATCATGCCTATTTTCCGCCGCCCAATCGAACCCGGACTTCGCCAACGCTATTTCTGCTGTTCTAGCGAATCAGGCCCCGCTCTCGGGAAAAGAATTCTCTGATCTGGTTATCGGCGTCCGTGACTGTGTCGGTTTAGAACGCATGAATCAAGCAATTTCAACTGGGCTGTCGCTTGGCGAGGGAAGCGATGACCTTTTTGAATGCCTTATGAAACAAACCGCCGACTCAAATGGTGACGCCGCTTTTGTCGGACTCGCCGCTGTTACCGTGCAATACCCGATACCTCCAGAGTATGCAGATGCAACTGTTGAGACTCTTACGACATGCGTGGCCGATGATCTTCTCGCCAACCAACTATCTCTTCAATATCTGCAAACACGTAACTTTTCCGTTGACGTTGATCAGGACTGCCTCACTGGTGAACTTGCTACTTCCGGTATTGCCTCTTCCTTTTGGGAAGCAGCGTTCTTGACTCAAGATGCCGAACAGCTCGCAGCTGTAGCGGCCTTAGTAGAGTCATGCGAGAAAGCCCTATTCGAAGATCTATTACCCGCTGTTCCCGATGTCTTCGTTCCATGGGAAGGACAAAGAGCCCTCGCTGAAGTGGCTCCCCCCGCGAGAAATAACACCTACTCGGAAGCTCCACCGATGACGATCGATACAAGTGGGTCATATCAGGCAATTATCACTACAGCCGATGGCGACATGACCTTCGACCTCCTCGTTGAAACTGCTCCTATCACAGTCAACAACTTTGTAAACCTCACTGAAGATGGATATTACGACGGAGTGATTTTCCATCGGGTCCTTGAAGGTTTCATGGCACAAGGCGGCGACCCAGCAGGACAGGGAACCGGCGGTCCCGGGTACCAGTTCGAAGATGAAGTTGATGATGGTCCAGCTATGGAATCAAGAGGTCTTCTTGCCATGGCAAATGCGGGCCCCGGCACGAACGGCAGCCAATTCTTCATCACGTTCGCACCCACCCCTCACCTCACAGGAAATCACACCGTTTTTGGGACACTAACAGCCGGAGATGACGTGCTCTCAGCAATCGATCTACGCGACCCCGCAAGTCCAACATCACGCGGAGAGGTCATCCTTGAAATCCGTATCGTCGGACCGTAACGCCTCAGCAAAAATCAATAGGATTTAGGTAACCCAAGGGTTTTACTTGAGATAAAATTCAAAACCATTTCTTGGCTGACAGGGGCAATCTTCATGAGTCTCGCTTCCCGCCAATAGCGCTCCACATGGTATTCGCTGGCGTACCCGAACCCGCCAAGGGTCTGCATCGCCCGATCAGCAGCGAAGAAACCGGCCTCCGAAGCTAAATATTTTGCCGTATTTGCCGCTTCAGCGCACCCAATCCCCTGATCGTACTGCCATGACGCTTTCCTAATCATCAATTCCGCAGCGTGCAATTTCATATGGGCTTGGGCAAGAGGAAACGAAATTCCTTGGTTCTTGCCGATCGGCCGGTCAAAAACAACCCGAGTATTCGCATACTCGACAGCCCGGTCAACCGCAGCTTTCCCAATTCCCAAAGCTTCAGCAGCGATAAGAATACGTTCCGGATTTAACCCATCGAGAATATAGCGAAAACCCTCACCTTCGTTCCCAATAAGGCGTGACGCTGGAACCCGTAAACCGTCATAGCGAACTTCACACGACACCACAGCATTCCGGCCGACCTTCGCTATAGGGGTAATATCGACTGCCGGATCATCTAAATCGACGAGGAAAAGCGAAATCCCATCTGTCGGACTTGCCGCCTCCTCGTATGGAGTTGTTCGCACAAGAAGCAGGCACATGTCACAGTACGGGGCTTTGCTCGTCCAGACTTTCGCGCCCGTGATCACATATTCATCACCATCTCGTTCAGCTCTCGTTCGGATCTTCGTTGTGTCCGTTCCCGCATCCGGTTCCGTTACTCCGAACGCGACATGCAGCTCACCAGAAGCGACTCTGGGAAGAACATCGGCGACAAGTTCCGGCGACCCATATTTGCGGACAGGTTCCATCCCGAAGATCGAAAGGTGAATCGCCGAGCATCCATTCATCGCCGCCCCAGACGCAGCGATCTCTTCAAGAATGACCGACGCTTCCGTTATTCCTCGTCCACCACCGCCGAACGCTTCAGGAATGGCGATACCGATCCAACCACCCTCAGCCATTTTCTCATAGAACTCCCAAGGGAATTCATGGGCGTCGTCCTTTTCACGCCAATACTCGTCAGGAAAATCGGCGCAAATACGGCGAATCGCTTCTCTGATTTCTTCAATTTCAGAACTTTTTTCAAAATCCAACGGATCTATCCCTCGCTTCGCTGCATCTCTCACGTAACTGTATGTCACAGCACAAAAATTTTGTATTCCTCAACTGCATTTATCTCGCCGTATGCGGTACTCTACGCCAATGGTTGGATCGATTCTTGGCAACAGAGTACCTAGAACAGAGGACAGGCAGCTTCTCACGTCCGGTGGTACCTACGTCTACGACCTTGCGTTAGAAAACCTCGCTTACGCGTTTTTTGTTCGCTCTACGGTCGCCCACGCAACAATAACCAACCTCGATACCTCCGAAGCAGCTGCAGCTCCTGGTGTTGTTGGGGTAGTTACTTCCGCCGATCTGGATATTGCCCCGTTCAGTGCCGGAATCGCCAAAGTCAACGACGCGTTCGCCCGAGAGCCTTTAGCGGTAGATCTTGTCCGCTAT
Organism: Acidimicrobiaceae bacterium; assembly: GCA_002720485.1. Classification (GTDB taxonomy): domain Bacteria; phylum Actinomycetota; class Acidimicrobiia; order Acidimicrobiales; family UBA8592; genus UBA8592. The sequence goes on along the minus strand of PBIQ01000049.1, from coordinate 42,496 downwards.
GTTGGCGACCCTATCGCCGTTGTCGTAGCTGAATCATTCCAACAAGCAGTTGACGCCGCTGAACTCATCGATATCGAATACGATTTCCTCCCGACAATCGTTGATCCAGAAAGCGCGTTGGACGCCGACAGTCCACTGATCTTCCCCGAAAAAACAGACAATGTTGCGATCACGATGCTCGATCCGGAATCGGATGTGCTCGCAGACGCAACACATGTCGTGCGCGGCCGGTACGTCAACCAGCGTGTCGCCGGCGCCCCGCTCGAACCTAACTCCGCAGCCGCTATCGTCAACGGCGACAAGTTAACCTTCTACTGTGCCACCCAAATGCCACATAGCTTAAAAGATAAACTCGCTGAAACGCTTAACCGTGATGCCGATACAATTCGGGTGATAGCTCCAGATGTTGGCGGAGGTTTTGGAGCTAAGGCAGGGCTCTATATTGAATTTCCGGTGCTTGCCGTCTTGGCAGAAAAGTATGATCGCCCAGTGACGTGGACAGAAACACGAAGCGAAGATATGGTCGCGCTCGCTCATTCCCGAGCGCAAATTCAATATTGTGAAACAGGATTCGACGAGGATGGAAAACTCACCGGGATGCGGGTACGCCTTGTCGGCGACGCAGGCGCCTATCCCAGCATGGGTGCGCTGCTTCCCGGGTTAACGAAACAAATGGCGAACGGCACCTACAATTTTCCGAAAGTACGGTTTGATGTGGCGGTAGCGATCACGAACACATCTCCAACAGGAGCTTATCGCGGTGCTGGACGGCCGGAAGCTACAGCGCTCATTGAACGAGCCATGGATCAAGCAAGCATAGAACTGGGTATAGACCCATTAGAGATCCGACGCCGAAACTTCATCCAATCTGACCAGTTCCCGTTCGATACCCTCACCGGATGGACATATGACACTGGCGATTACATCACGTCGATGGAAAAAGCAGCTGAGATTATCGGCTATGACGATCTTCGTGAACAACAACGTCAACGGCGAGAACAGGGATCCAACCGGGCGTTAGGGATCGGTGTAGCTTCATACGTCGAGGTGACCAGCGGCGGAGGCGGGTCAGAATACGCGTCGCTGGAAATACACGATGATGGAACTGCCACCATGAAAGCAGGAACATCAGCTCATGGTCAAGGGCACCAAACTAGCTTCGCTATGATCGTCTCCGAACATACAGGTATTCCTGTAGAAAGCATCACGCTCGTCCAATCCGACACTGACATCGTCCCCCGCGGCGGCGGTACAGGCGGATCACGGTCCCTGCAGCTTGGAGGGTCGGCTGTGAAGGAAGCAACAGACGCGGTCATAGCGAAAGCGAAAGACCTCACAGCGCACCTCCTTGAAGCTTCCGTTGATGACATCGTCGTCAATACCGAGCATGGAACTATCGGCGTTGCTGGTGTTCCGGCGACTGCGTTGAGCTGGGGGAACTTAGCGGCAGCTTCGAAAAAGGAAGTACCTGAAGGTATTCTCGACAGTGAAGACGGCATGGAGGGCCTTGCCGCTCAACTTGATTTCAAGCAGGAGAATGGAACGTTCCCATTCGGTACCCATATTTCGGTTGTTGACGTAGATCTTGAAACCGGCGAAGTTACTCTTGTTCGACATGTCGCTGTTGATGACGCTGGCACTGTCATTAACCCGCTTATTTTTGAAGGACAGCAACAAGGAGGTATCGGGCAGGGGATCTCCCAAGCGCTGTACGAAGAGGATCTGTACGATGATGAAGGGAACCCTCAGACAGGAAATTTCATGGATTACGCTTTTCCGTCTGCGGCTGAAATGATCGATTTTGAAACCCACCACACGGTTACCCCGACCCATTTGAATCCGCTTGGAGCAAAAGGTATAGGAGAAGCAGCGACAATCGGTTCAACGCCCGCTGTCCAAAATGCTGTCATCGATGCGTTGGCGCATCTTGGAGTCCGCCACATCGACATGCCATGTACATCGGAACGGGTATGGAAAACGATCCAAGCCGCAGAAAGAGGGGCGTTACCTGATCCTTGGAGGGAACCGCCAGAGATCTTTGATGAACTTACTTCAGGTTCTTAGATCTGTTCTTTTGGCATAGGGTCACCAGCAAGAATGACCGTTATAGCTGTAGCGGTAGTGAGGCATAAGACGCCGATAGAGAATGGCGTTAGCGATGTATCAACTTGCGTAGTGATGAGCCCACCGATGAGAGCGCCAAAACCCATCCGGATGGCGCTTGTCAGCGCTGAAGCTGTTCCGGCAATATCGGGGAGAGGAAACAGGGCAGCGGAATTCAGATTCGGCATCAAGAACATGAAGGTTGCGAGCATGATGGCCAGAATCGGGATGAATGCCCAGAAATGAGGAACCCCGTCGGCGGTCACAGTCACGATAAGAAGCGCCGCTGACGTTAGAACGAGAAAAAGAGAAGCCCAAAAGAGGATCTTTTGAATGCCAAAAATCATTACGAACTGACCATTCAACAGGGAAGTAACTCCGAAGAGAATAGCGACCATACCGAAAATAAACGGAAACTGGCCGTCACGCCCGAGGATATCGCTAATCATTTGTTCGCTCGCCGATAGGTACAAAACGAAGATCGCCTGGAGGAAGATCGAAGCAACGGTATAGGTAGCGGGAATGCGAGTGGTGCAGACACGCTTGTAGCCTCGAAGCGTTGTTTTGAGATCAAATTTTGTCCGGTACTCAGGGTTGAGGGTTTCCGACAGGCGAAGACTCCATGTACCTATTGCCACAGCCCAGATCACACAGAACCAAAAAATTCCCTGCCATGGGAACATGGCGATAATGCCTGCGCCCAATGCGGGGGCGACGATCGGGACGAGCACAAACACCGCCATGATCTCTGACATGGCTTTCGCCATGCGATTCCCTTCGAAAGAATCACGGATGATCGCAACAGCTACCACCCGTGACCCCGCAGCTCCTATGCCCCATACGAACCGGGCGGCCATGAGTAAAGAAAAGCTTGGAGCGAGCGCAGATCCGATAGCACCTACCAGATAGATGCATATTCCAATATAGAGAACGGGTTTTCGACCAAACCAATCTGAAAGCGGTCCAAAAAACAACTGGGCGATCGCTAAACCGACGAAATAGATCGTAATGATCTGGCGTTCCTGCCCTCCGCTATCTGGAAGATTGAAACTGGACCGAATATCGTCGAAAGCTGGCAGGATAATATCGATCCCTAAAGCCATGAGCGCCATGAGCGCTGAAATTAAGGTTAAAAGCTCTCTTCGTCGTAAGCCGTGAGGAGCGGACCCAGCATCATTTTCTTGAAGATTACTTCCGGTAGAACTCACTCACGAACTCTACAACAGTTATCCTCCAACACCTGCTATGGGGCCTTGTAGTTTGGCGGTCCGAGCGGGTGAGGGGAATCGAACCCCCGTCCTCAGCTTGGGAAGCTGATGTTCTACCATTGAACTACACCCGCAGACAGTTATAGGATTCTAAAACCCACGGGACACTAAACCAAATTTATAAATCTCTGTTCTTTTTTAGGCGAGCTGTGAAGAACGGACCGTATTCCCACACAAGTATTGGTCCATCAAAATAACGCCGAACCTCTACAGGCATATCCACCGGTCTCAGAACATGAATCCCATCTTCAAAGGTAGCGACTACAGATATTTCGCGAGTGAAATCGGCATCCACATCATTCACTCCGTTCTCAACAGTTCCATCGCATCTCATATCATGGATAACCCCACTCGCCATCACTACTACACGGTTGGCAGCCTGCTCTATGCGTTGCATATGGCCAATCATGAAATGGTTTTCGACAACTTCACCATCCACCCTAATTTCAGTAACTTCCCACATGCCCCGCATGTCAATAGCATCATCGGATAATTCATCAGCGCAATGTTCAAGCACAAGGTCAGGGAACTCCGCCCATCCCCCCTCAGGAGTGTGCGCCACCGGAATTTCATCAACAGATCTCATATCCACACCATACCAAAACTTAAAAACCCCTCGTTTTTAGACCATCTGGCTACGGGTTCTCGTTTTCAGCTTGGGAAACTGAAGTTCTACGATTGAACTACACCCGCATCTAGGTCCACAGTACAAAAAAACGGGACACCCAGCAGAAATCGGTAAAAACTCCATATCCGTAATTTATCGAACCGGAGGTTTTGCAGAGAAACTTCGAGCGTAAATAGGACCTGAGTCCATCCATAAATGGACACTGATCCTCAAACCCTCATCGTGAAAACCTTCAGAATGAAATCATGATGAATCAACGAAACCTAACTCAATTCGTAACAACAACAGCACTAGCAGCGCTGTTAGGACTTTCAGTAATCAGCTGTAGTTCAAACGTAACAGCGTCTATTACTGATGATCCTGAAGGGAAAGGAAGCACCTATCTAGAAACCACTGGGCAAGCACCATTTCTTTCAGACGGCTATCAGAATGTCTTTCCGGAAAATACCAGTAGCAACACATCTTCCTTTGACGAAGTCGAACCACCGAGTTACACGGAAGGAGATCTACCGGGAGAGGAACCTAGTAAATGTGGGGACTCTCGAGAAGATCTCGTCGGATTCAGTCCAGCTTCCGAACAAGTAGAAACTTTCGTTGCGGAGTATCCATGCATTGGTTAAAGGAGGAAACCATGTCGAAAAAAATGAACTCTATCTCTTTCATAAGCATCCTATTAGGAACCGCGGTATTCGCTGGAGGCTGTTTCAAAGCAGGAAACACCCAGACAGCGCAACCATTACAAACAGAAGTAATTCAGGTACAGGAGGAAGCAAACCAGAGTATTGCTTCGGGGATCAATGTTGTATTAGAAAAATCTGAAGGCCACGACCACAACCACGACCACAACCACGACCATGGTCACGACCATAGTGAAATTGTTGTCTTACCCGAAGCGAGCGAAGTTCCACTTAGCGCTACAACAGAATCAGCTGATGAAAGTAGGCTTCAGCACGAAGCTTCCAAGGAACAAGAACGAGTTGAGACCGATCATGCGAACCAACAAGCCGCAGATCAAGCTGAAACAACCCGTCTAGAAGGCCAAAAAACCGCTGCTGAGGCAGAAGAGCGACTAGAAGCTGAACGACAAGTCGAAGCATACGCTGCTGAAATGGCTCGGCTTATATCTCAGGCAGAGCTAGTACTAACAAGAGAATATCCCTGGGGGGAATTCTCCCAAAAAACTATCGAACTACAGATGCTGCTGGGCACATCAGTTGATGGCGTCTATGGAAACGCAACGAGACAAGCCCACCTAGCTGCCCTAGCTGATCGTGGCTTATTAACCGATAATGTTCCTTCAGCTCCTCCAGCGACCCCTGCTCCTAATCAAGCACCATCAACTACATGCTCTGGAATGTCATGCTGGAACGGGTATGAGGGGCAGAACCAAGCAGCAGTTAACTCCGCTATCAACGCCCTCCCAGCTGAACTCCAACGAGCATTAAATGGAGTAGATATTGTTAACGGCTGCCACCCTTACGCATATGCATCTAAAGGACGTTGTGTCTATGGTGTTTGGGATAGCGCCGGATGGAAAGCCGATGGAACCTACGGAGCTGACTGGGCCCGAAGCTTATGGATATCAAATCGTGCCGTAGAAGGAGGGCGCCTCGCCGACGTAGCAGTCCATGAAGCCGCCCACGCATACAGCTACATGATTATGCGAACCTGTGTAAACAACTCAACTGGGGAAACCTACCGAGTTGATCTCCGGAACCTCTTCGGAGGAGAAGAGTTCCTCGCCGACGCAATCACCGCCTACTTCAACGGGGCCAACGCGTTCCAAAACTATCGTGGCACCGGAACGGGTCTCTCCCAAGGAGAGCAAGACGCCCTAACGGAAATGTTCGCAAGCTGCTGAAATATTTTCTCACAAAACCAACTTGAACGATTTTTAGACCTATAAGAAAAAATCTGTAAACATAAGTGGGTGATAACAGTTCCAGATATTATCCAGCAGTCAGCTTTTCAATTCCCGAACCGGTGCGCCATTTCTGTGAATAATGAGGAATTAACTTTCGCTGAAGTCGATGAACGAGCAAGCCGCCTAGCGCACCTGATCAAAACCATGGGGATATCCCCGGGACAGCGTATTTCGTTTCTAGCGATGAACGAGAAAGAGTTTTTTGAAATCCAAATAGGCGCTATCCGCGCAGGAGTTGCCCTAGTCCCACTGAATTTTCGACTCGCCGTCCCTGAACTCGACTTCATAATGGAAAACTCAAACCCCCAGCTCCTCATTACCGGACCGGGTTTTCATGAAATAGGACAACAACTTAACTGTCCTGAACGATTAGCTCTAGGACCCGAGTATGAACAAGCGTTAGAATCAGTTCCTCCGTTAGAACGATCACCGATAGATGCTTCGCACATCTGCTCTGTCCTATACACAAGCGGAACGACTGGGAGGCCAAAAGGAACTCTGATATCAAATCAAGCATTGTGGGCCCGGATAGTTTCGTTCACCCTTGAGTACAAGCCAGACCCGAACGACATTTACCTCCAGGGACTTCCCCTCTTTCACATCGCAGCAAATGTATCGTTCACCTACGCATACAATGGCGTCCCCAACATTGTTATCCGAGAATTCAACCCTGCTGACGTGATCCACGTATTGGAAGAAAAAAACGTCACTGATGCATTATTCGTCCCAACTATGATCAATCTTCTGATCAATCATCCCGATATAGAAACAGCTGATCTTTCCTCTCTCGATTTCGTCGCCTATGGAGCTTCAACGATTCCCCCTTCTGTTCTTGAGAAAGCCATCGAGGTCTTCGATGCTGATTTTTGCCAACTTTTTGGGATGACCGAAACGTCAGGATGCACGGCCTTACGACCCGAAGACCACGATCCAGTCAACAAACCACATCTACTATCGTCTGCGGGAGTTGTCGCCCACGGCTTCGAAGTTCGTGTCGTCAACGATCAAGACATTGACGTTGAAGTCGGAGAGGTAGGTGAAGTTATTTGCCGCGGTCCGGCGCTCATGGACGGCTACTTAGGAGATGAAGAAGCGACAGCAGCCGCATTACGAGGAGGGTGGATGCACACCGGAGACCTCGGGAAACTTGACGACGAAGGTTACCTATACATCACCGATAGGAAAAAAGACATGATCATATCTGGGGGGGAGAACATATATCCGAGAGAAGTAGAGGATGTCCTCTTTTCCCATGAAGCTGTCCATTCGGCCGCCGTCATCGGTATCCCCGATAAACGCTGGGGTGAACAAGTCCACGCAATCGTTGTCCTGCACCCAGACGCATCACTCAAAGAAATCGACCTACTTGTTTACGCTCGAGAGAACCTCGCAGGCTATAAGGTCCCCAAATCAGTGGAATTCGTCGAAGAGCTCCCCGTCAACGCAACCGGAAAAGTTTTAAAGAAAATACTTCGCGAACCCTATTGGGAAGGGCACGAACGACAGGTTCACTAATCAGTAACTGGGAAGAAAAAGATCAATTCTGTAAAACCACAAGCTCATAGCAACAAGTAATGGGAACACTCCGACACCATAGGTGATGTACTTGAATTTCCTCTCTTTATTCTCTTTGTTCGCGATCCGGTAGATCCGATACCACAGTGCGAAGAAAACAAGTCCATACAATATAACAGCGAGCAGCTGGCCATCATCTCCGTCTAATCCCTTGCCAAATCCTTCCGTTACGCTGTTCGTCGTCTCGATGGCAGCGTGAACTTCACTACGGACCGTATTGGTTACCTCTGTCGCTACTTCAACATCTCGATCAACGGTCTCTGTTGTCGTGACTTCTTCAGACACGACCGTGGTTTCAGTTGTGCTCACAATCAGCTCATTGATTTCTTCCTGAGTTGGCAAGTAGGGAACATTAGTTTCTGCAAGTTCGGCGACCACAATGTAGCGCTGCGCCGCCGAGTACTTCGGATGGCACGATGTCAACGTCAATCTGTTATCTCCTTGGTCTTTCACAACCCATGTATCGCTAGGGTCAACCACAAAACGTTCCGTCACCGTATAGATGCAATTGCCGTAAGGGGTGTTGACTCGTATTTCATCACCAAATTTGAGGTTAGCGATGTCACCGAAGGGCGCGCCGTAGGTTGTTCTGTGGCCGGCGATGGCTGCGTTTCCAGTCGAACATAGGGCAGCCGAATCTGCGTAGTGGCCTGGCCCCTTACGAAGAGCACTCACAGCGGTTCCAGAAACCACAATAGAATCTAAGCCCATAGCGGGGGCGATGATCTGGGCGATAGCCTCTCCTTGGGGTTTATACACAATGGTGCCGAGGGTCGAGATCTCCTCGGCAGTGAGATTTTCAAATGGGGAGCTAGATACTTCAGTTTCGACCGTTTCAGTGCGTTCGATATCTTCACTGATAGTGATCGTTTCGAGTTTCGTGAACGTGTTTTGGAAAAATTCATCTGATGCGAGTTCTTTAGTAACCGTATCAAGGTCGGATTCAAGCCCATTTTGAGCTTGCGTAGTGATCAGTGCAGTGCCGAACAGTTGGTAGAGTGCGAATAAAAACAGTAGAGCACCTGAACCGATCAGAATGAGACCGGTTCGGCGAAAAACGTTTTCTAGTTTTGTTGACTGCATAGAGCCCTTTAAAGCGTGTCAGCGTGTAGTTGTCGAAGGGTATTTCTTCATTCTAAAGACTCTTCCTTGGTAGAAATAGGACTGGGACTTTTTCTTCTTTGTAGTCTTTCTGCTCTGATTCTGACGGAAAAATAAATTCTAGATAAGACTGTTACCACTTGACTGAGAATCACAAGGGTGTAGTTTCTCCATATGGCAGAATTACGGTTTTTCTTCGGGACAATGGGTTCAGGTAAAAGCACTCAAGCTCTCCAAATTCGCCATAACCTTGCCGCAAGAGGACTTAACGTAATTCTGACCACTCAACTTGATCGGCAAGCTGGAAAGGTTTCTAGTCGCCTCGGAGTTGAAGCCGAAGCTGAGATCGTTGATACGAAACTTAACCTTTTTGAATTAGCTCGAACAGCGTTTGAAGCTTCTGGGTTAGATGCGATGGTTTGTGATGAGGCCCAGTTTTATGAGCCCAAACAGATTGAACAATTAGCGCAAGTGGTAGATGACCTTCACGTGGACGTGTATGCGTTTGGTCTACTCACGAGTTTTCAGGGTGAGTTGTTCCCAGGTACCGCACGCCTACTTGAACTTGCAGATGAACGAAATCAGGTACAGGTAGAGGCTCGTTGCTGGTGCGGTTCTCGCGCAACCCACAATGCTCGTCTCGTGAATGGCATTCAGGTTTACTCCGGAGCGTTAAAAGTTGTCGGCGACACCACTGATGAGGAGAAAGAAGAGGCTGTTGAAGTCACCTATGAGCTTATGTGTAGGAAGCACTGGCATGCAGGCCTTCGCCGCCGTCAAGGCGAACAACTTGAACTACTAGATCAACAAACCGGACCTGCGGAAGTTATTGATCTTCCTCTAAATACCCCTACAAGCTAGCCAACGTAGGGGATGGTTAGCTCTCTGATTGGATGTGGAGGTCTACTTGATTTCGTAGTTCTCTTTTGAGGACTTTCCCCGACCCTGTTTTCGGAAGCTCATCGGCGAAAATAACAACCTTTGGTGTTTTGGGCCCAGAAAGGCGTTCGCGAGCGAACTCGATCAGCTCTTCCTGCGAGCACTCCCCATTTCGAACAACAATCGCAGAAACTACCTCTCCCCATTCCTCATCTGCTACCCCAACTACAGCAACTTCATGAACCTTTGGATGTTCATCTAACACGTTTTCTATTTCAGCCGGATAGACGTTCACTCCACCAGTAATGATCATGTCTTTTTTCCTATCGCAGATATAGAAATAACCGTCCGTATCCTTATATGCGATATCGCCAACAGTTTGGAACCCATCAAGATGGTCTTCCAGATACTTTTCTTCAGCCTTATAGTAAGTATCAAAAAGAGCAACGGAACGTGCATACAGTTCACCTGGAGTATCTGGCTGGTCAATGATTTGTCCTTCATCGTCGATGAGTCGAATTTCGACCCCAGGAGATGGAAGACCACATGATCCTGGTTTTCGAAGCTGATCCTCTGGTGCTAATACGGTACAGACTGAAAGTTCGGTGGAACCATAAATCTCCCATAGCGAATCAGTGGGAAAGTCTCGAAGGTAGGCTCTTTTGAGCGCCATTGTCCATGGGGCAGCATTTGCGATCATCGATTGCATCGATGATACGTCGTAGGTGTCTTTGGTTTCTTTCGACAAGGCAGTGATCCGGCGAATCGGGGTAGGGGCAGAAAATGTCGCAGAAACCCGGTGCGTATCAACGAGACGGAGCCAGTCTTCCGGATCGAACGTGTATTGGCAGACAATTGTGGCGCCGACGAGCTGGGCTCGGCGAGCGAATCCAGAAGGGCCGGAGTGGTAGAGGGGCCCGGTGGTAAGAAAGATAAGTTCTTCCATCTTGTCCCAACCGATAAATTCCAAAAGAGCCCCATACTGGTTGATTTCTCCTCCAACACGCCGCATGGCGCCTTTCGGTTTTCCAGTTGTCCCCGACGTGTAGATCATTGTGAGGGCATTTTCTGCTTTCCCTTCACTGGTGGGAGTGTGCACTTTACCCAGAGCATCCTCCCATAACATAACTCCTGAATATTCTTCGGTGCCGCCATAGGAAATAACGTGCTGTAAGGCAGGTAGTTGTCCTCTGATGGAAGAAAGCACAGGAAGGTATGTTGCTTCAATGATGAGGATACGTGCATCTGCATGGGCCAACAGGTACGAAGCTTCTCCAGGTGTTGACCGGTACGGGATAGGTACAGACACCCCTCCCGCTTTTCGAATCGCATGCATCGCCGCAAGTGTTTCGAGACTATTGTTTCCCCACCAGGCGATATGGCTCCCAAGTACAGCGCCGAGCTCGAGAAGCCCATTTGTTAATTGATTGACAAGAGTATTGAACGAAGAGTAGTTAATTCTTCTGACAGGTACCTCTGGACGGTCATCTATTACTGCTATTCGGTCTCCTACCGTTTCGGCGTGATACGTCAAATGATCCATTGTCACATTCGAACCGTACACCGTGAACTTAAGTTCATGGAAGTTGAAAAACATTTCATTTTCTTGTGCAGGGTTGACGAACAACCCATTCCTGCCACTAATCTGCTGTTCGTGATCCTTTCTGACAAAACTCTGCAAGAATATCTCGCAACCGGAAGAATCATTATTGAACCATTAGGCGAAAATGCGATTCAGCCAAGCTCTGTAGATTTACGAATTGACGCCCAGTTTCGGGTTTTTAGAAACCACTCGCTCGGAATCATCGACGTCAGAGAGAATTTAGAAGACCTTACCGAACTAGTTACAGTCACTGATGATGAGCCCTTTATCCTTCACCCAGGCGAGTTCGTTCTTGGAAGTACATTAGAGCGGGTCGTAGTTCCGGAAGACCTCGTAGCCCGGCTAGAAGGGAAAAGCAGCTTAGGTAGGCTGGGTTTGCTTATTCACTCCACGGCCGGATTTGTTGACGCGGGTTGGGATGGGCAACTTACCTTAGAGTTGTCGAATGTCGCTAATCTCCCTATTACCTTGTATGCCGGTATGAAGATAGGGCAAATTAGTTTCCAACAGATGACAACACCAGCAGAGAACCCATATGGGTCGACCGCTCTGGGATCAAAATACCAGAATCAGACTGGGCCGCGACCAAGCCGATATTGGGAGAATTTTGGAGAACGCGAATAAAAAAACCCTGCGAAAAGCATTTGTGGTTTTAGTCGTTATTACGGTTCTTGTCCTTTTCTTTTCTGGCGTTTTCGACTTTCTCCACGACCGGGAAAAGGTTGAAGACTTCTTTCAAGATTCTGGAGTACTTGGTCCCATTATTTACATCTTGGCATTTGTCGCCGCCCAACCGCTTAGCCTTCCCGGAGCAGCTTTAATCATTCCCGCTACGTTCGTATGGTCATGGTGGGAAGTCCTTCTCTACAGCATGGTCGGTGGAATTATTGCGAGCACATTCGGCTTTGCTGTTTCCCGCTGGATAGCCCAAGATTGGGTGCGGAAGAGATTACCGGCAAAACTTCTGAAATGGGACCGGCGACTCTCCGAGCGTGCATTCCTATCTGTCGTTGTGTTGCGGCTAGTAACTGGTTATGCGCCAGCAGCTGACTGGGTTTTAGGAATTTCAAAGGTCCAAATGAGAGATTTTCTTCTCGGAACGGCAATCGGCCTTGTCCCGATTACAGCTGTGTTGGCAATTTATGGTGACGATACTGTCAAATGGGTACAAACAGCCCCGTTAGCTGCTTTAGGTGTCGTATTTGCTTTGGGATGTGTTTTTTTCCTTTGGAAGAAAGTCAAACCAGCTGATGCAATCTAATCTTCTCTAGCAAGCTGGTCAGCCTGGTACCTCCAGCTGAACCTGTTAAAGCAACCTGGTAAATCAAACTCCTCTTCGATAGCAGCTACTTCAGCGTCGGTGAGGCGAGCAACTTGGACGAATCTCTTGATCCCTCGTTCATTAAGACGCTGAGCACTATAAGGGTCCAAGCCCCTAATGAGTGAAAGATTATCGGGCTTGCCTGTATCTTCAGAATCTTCGGTAATATCTGACGTCTCGGGTACATCAGTTTCAAGAGATTGAGCTGGACTCGCTGAGATGGTTGCTTTGGGCTTAACAGCTCCTGGTCTCCCTGTTTGCGGAACGACTCTCTGGATAGCACCGACTGGAACAGGATCTCCGACAGGTATTGGTTTGATGACGTCGTCAGCGGGGACAGAATCAGGTGTAGCGACGTTCGGGGTTTCAAGAAGGGCCTTTCGTGACTCCTCTGCATTGTCTTCCCCTGACTCCAAAGCTTCCACAAGGGGAATGGCCAAGTCAGCTACCTTTACCTCGTCCTCTTCTTTTCCGGCTGCTTTGACTCCGTCGTCCATCATGATGTAGCAGAACGGACAGGCGGTCGCTATTCGGCTCGCTCCGGTTTCAACCCGTTCTTGGGCCCGAACGTCGTTGACTTTCGGGCCGATGTCCTCTTCCATCCACATTCTGGCCCCACCAGCTCCACAACACATCCCCTTTGTCCCGTTCCGCGGGGCTTCGACTATTTCGACGCCAGACAGGCTCCCGATAACTTTTCGTGGAGCCATGTAGATATCGTTATGCCTGCCCAGGTAGCAGCTGTCATGGTAGACAATCCGTTCAGATAAGGTGGCGTTCGACATATCTAAATCGCCGGATTCAATAAGTTGTTCCAGCAGTTGTGTGTGATGAATCACCTCGTAATGTCCGCCAAGTTGAGGGTATTCGTTCTGCAAGGTATTGAAGCAATGCGGGCATTGGGTGATGATTTTCTTTACTCCCATTCCGTTAAGGGTTTCAATATTTTGCATGGCGAGCATTTGAAAGATGTATTCATTGCCGGATCGGCGAGCAGGATCTCCAGTGCAGTTTTCTGCTGGTCCCAAAATACTCACGTCGATGCCGGCACGGTTAAGAAGTTTCGCCATTGCCTGACTCACCTTCTTGTTCTTGTCATCGAAACTTCCAGCGCATCCGACCCAATACAGCCATTCTGATTCGAACGGGTCGCCTCCTGCGATGATCTCGATTCCTTCTATGTCCTTTGCCCAATCAGCCCGTTCTGATTGTGATATTGACCATGGATTTCCGGAATTTTCCATTGCCCTGTATGCATTTCCAAGTTCAGTTGGGAAGTCAGACTCCATTAGAGACTTGTACCGCCGCATGTCAAGAATTTTGTCGAGGATTTCAATGTTCACCGGACAGTTTTCATCGCATGCCTTACAGCTCGTACATGCCCACAATTCGTCGTTGCTGACACGGTCAAACATCCAATTTGCAGGAACAGTAATCTCCGCGTCGACACCTATCGGTGGGCTCGTTACTGGGGTACCAGTTGCCGCCATTACCTCACCTGTTTTCAAGACAATTTCTCTAGGATCTAACGGTTTACCGGTGGCATGTGCCGGACAGACAGCAGTGCATCTTCCGCACATTGTGCAGGCGTCAGTATCCAACAATTGTTTCCAAGTGAAGTCTTCGATAGTTGAAGCTCCAAACGTTTCTAGTTCTGTTTCCATTAAATTCGGCAGCGGTTTCATCGCTCCCTTGGGACGGTCACGATCTTTGAGATACATGTTCAGCGGGGAAGTGAATATATGCCGGAGCATTGTAATTGGAAGGAAGACAAGGAAACCGATGAAGAAGATTACATGCGCGTACCACCAAACCTGGTGCCATCCGCTTAGGTTCCCAGCCCCGTTGAAAAGTTTGGCAAGAGGGTATCCAACAATGGACCACTTTTCATATGCCGGTTCGCTCTCCAGAGCAATACGGAAGCCTTCAGCGATGAACCCTGTGACGCCCAATCCAAATAGGAGTCCGAGTCCGATAGCATGATCGCCCCGTGATTTGATTCTGATTCGATACGGTCGGAATGGCCGAGGCCCGTACCGGCGCAAAAGCGCCCACGTGACCCCAATAAGAAATAAAACGCCAGCCACATCACCAATTAAGGAATAGCCTTTGTACACCCCACCATGGAGAAATTTGAGATCATTCGGTAACTGGTGGTCTATCTCTAAAGTTGTTGTAACCCCGAGAAGGATAATGAAGGGGAAATACATCAATGAGTGCATTAGTCCGGCCGCTGGATCCCGCATTAAAGTTTTCATGTACAAACCGGCGCGCAGATCTTTCGCCCGGCGATGTACATTCTTCGTAGTAGTTGACCGGTTGTCAGGCTGACCGCGTGTCCAGTTTCTCACCCGAAGTGAAAAATTCCACGCCCCGTAAATAATGAGCGCAGGGATTATGGTGTAGAAAGCAACCTTTGCAGCTGTGGGGATATTTCCGAAGACTTCTCGATGTATAGAGTGGTTTCCATGCTGATCGAAAACCGCAGCGGCCACACCGGATAAAGCTGTGAATACGGCGACAGCTATTCCGAGGCCAATGATCCAATCTTGCGGCTGAAACCTTTTATTACTTCCCTCTTCCATGACTAACTCAAAGGTAGCCTGTAGGGGCGCTAAGAACTTGTTTTGAAGGCGTGAAATTTGATGAATATGCCAGAAATCACAGTCGCTTTCCCAAAGAATCCCCATGAAATGACTGTCTAAGTGGGAGAAAGCCAAAAGTTGAGTCAAAGTAACTCAACTTTTTCCCATTTTGGGAATAAATCACACCATGCAATGGTTGACCTAAATGCAGGATGATCTGCAACTAATAGTAAGAACTAGCGCACCCAGCGCCGAATAGGAGAAAAACATGGCGAAGGCCGTCGGAATAGATCTAGGAACAACAAACTCAGTTGTCGCAGTTCTCGAAGGAGGAGAACCAACAGTGATAGCGAATACAGAAGGAAGTAGAACGACGCCTTCTGTTGTTGCATTTGCAAAAGATGGAGAGGTTCTCGTTGGGGAAGTCGCCAAGCGGCAAGCAATCACAAACCCAGAACGCACCATCCGATCTGTCAAACGAGACATGGGATCAAGCTGGAATATCAGCATTGATGATAAGTCCTACAACTCGCAGGAAATTTCAGCGCGGACACTTATGAAACTCAAAAGAGACGCTGAATCCTACTTAGGTGACACTGTCACCGAAGCGGTTATAACTGTTCCCGCTTATTTCGATGACGCTCAACGAACCGCAACCCAAGAAGCCGGAAAAGTCGCTGGACTTGAAGTTCTCCGGATCATCAACGAACCGACAGCTGCTGCTTTGGCATACGGCCTCGATAAAGGCGGAGAAGACGAAACCATTCTTGTTTTCGATCTCGGTGGTGGAACCTTCGATGTTTCAGTTTTGGAAATCGGAGACGGCGTTTTCGAAGTGAAATCTACAAGCGGAGATACAGAACTTGGAGGAGATGATTGGGACGAACGAGTTATCCAATGGTTGGTTGATTCTTTCAACAACGACCATGGTGTCGATCTATCTAAGGACAATATGGCGGCTCAACGCCTAAAAGAAGCTGCTGAAAAAGCAAAAATTGAGCTTTCAGCAAGCCAAAGCACCCAAATCAACCTTCCATTTATCACCGCCACTGACGCCGGGCCGTTACACATGGATTACTCGTTTTCTCGGTCGAAATTCCAGGAACTCACCGAAGATTTGCTCGAGAGATGCCGTAAACCTTTCGAGCAAGCAATTAAAGATGCGAACCTAGCGAAAAGCGATATTGACCATGTGATTATGGTAGGTGGTTCCACCCGAATGCCAGCAGTATCGGAACTAGTTCAAAGCCTGACGGGGAAAGAACCAAATAAGAGTGTAAACCCTGACGAAGTAGTAGCAGTTGGTGCTGCTATTCAAGCAGGTGTGCTCCGAGGAGAAGTTAAAGATGTTCTTCTGCTTGATGTAACTCCACTTTCATTAGGAATTGAAACGAAAGGTGGGGTAATGACGAAATTGATTGAACGTAACACGACGATTCCGACGAGAAGGACGGAGGTATTCACCACAGCCGACGATAACCAGCCATCTGTGGAAATCCATGTTCTCCAAGGCGAACGTGAAATGTCGCAGTTCAACAAAACTCTTGGAAAGTTCCAACTCGTGGATCTCCCTCCTGCCCCCAGAGGAGTTCCTCAGATTGAAGTGACGTTTGATATCGATGCGAACGGCATCGTCCATGTTTCAGCGAAGGACCGGGCGACAGGGAAAGAGCAATCCATCACCATAACCGGTCAATCTTCTTTAGAAAAAGACAAGATAGATCAGATGATTGCTGATGCTGAAGCTCACGCCAACGAAGACCGGGAACGGCGCGAAGAAGCTGAAGCTCGGAACTCAGCTGATTCGTTGCTCTATCAAACCGAAAAAATGGTTCGTGAGAATGAAGATAAAATCACTGACGACGAAAAAGCAGATGTTGATGAGAAAATCGCTTCTCTCAAAGAAGCGTTGGAAGGTGAAGGAACCAATCTTGATGCCATAAAGGAAGCTGCAGAGAACCTTAACACGGCAAGTCAAGGATTTGCGCAACGGCTTTACGAAGCAGCAGCGCAACAAGAGGGCAACGATGAAACCGATGGGTCGGACGACATCATAGATGCGGAAATCATCGATGAGGAAGAATAAACGTGACCGAAGAGGAAGAAACCATCCCAGACGGCGAGTTAGAAACTGAAGTTCCTGAGGGAGAAGAAACACAAAGCTTTGAAATTGACGAAGACACAGTAACCGCCATTGAACAACTTCAATCGGAACGAGACAGTTACCTATCGGACCTTCAGAGGATTCAAGCTGATTTCGATAATTTCCGACGCCAATCACAAAAACGGCAAAACGACCTCACCGAGCACGCAGCGAGCGGTATTGTCGAGAAGTTATTACCTGTCCTCGATGCATGCGAAGCGGCGATACAACAAGGCGCAAAAGATGTGCAGCCCATTCAGGTGTCTCTGCTAGAAATCCTCCAAGCAAGCGGACTGGAAATTGTCGGGGTTGAAGGCGAAGAGTTCAACCCCGATCACCATGAAGCGGTTAGCCACGAGCCGTGCGACGAAACAGAGATACCGATTGTCCATGGAGTTATGAGGTCCGGATACACCTGGAATGGTAGAACGATACGTCCAGCGATGGTTCAAGTAAAGGGTTGATGAATTTTCACATGGCCTGAATTCACAGTTCTCTGCAGAGTAAAAGAAGGGGGTTGAAATGGACATAAAGCGTGAATGGCTCGAAAAGGACTACTACGCGACCCTCGGCATATCCCCAGATGCATCCGATAAAGAAATTCAAAGTAAATACCGAAAATTAGCTCGAGAGCTTCATCCGGATAGGAACCCAGATGATCAAAAAGCAGAAGATAGGTTCAAAGAAGTATCCACTGCATACGATGTCGTCGGAAACCCGGAAACAAGAACCCAATATGATGATGTTCGTAGAATGGGTCCATCAGCGATGGGAGGATTTAATACCCACGGTAATGACTTTGGGAACTTAAATGATCTCCTAAATGGGATGTTTGGCGGAGCTGGAAACCCTTTTGGAGCTGCAGGACACAATATGCCTCGGCCCGGCGCCCATCAACAAGCACAACTCCGCCTGACTTTTGACGAAGCGATCCAAGGTGTTACCACTTCCGTCGCAATTTCTGGAGTAGATGGGGCTTCACAGTCTGTCAAAATACGGATCCCAGCCGGCGTCTATGATGGAAAACGGATTCGAGTGAAAGGTAAAGGAGGAAAGGGAAGTAACGGCGGACCACCTGGCGACTTGATTGTGATTATTCGAGTCTCCCCTCACGAGCTTTTTACCAGAGAAGGGAAAACGCTTAGCTTAAACCTCCCGGTTACCTTTCCTGAAGCTACTCTCGGAGCTGACATTCAAGTTCCAACATACGGCGGCGACCCTGTCACTCTTAGACTTCCCTCTGGGACAGAGTCAGGGAAAACGTTCCGAGTGAAAGGGAAGGGCATAACCGTTGGGTCCTCCCAGGGTGATCTTCTGGTAACAGTCGAAGTTGCTATCCCGAAGCAATTAAATGACCAGCAGATCACATCGTTACAAGAGTACGCGCAAACAAATCCAGAAAATCCACGTCAGCACTTAGGAGATCTATGACCAGAAGAGCTAAAAGCTACCTTCAGAACTACTTTGTGATATCTATTGCTGCAGAGTTAACGGGCCTGCACCCACAAACTCTAAGAATTTATGAACGAAAAGGTCTTGTTCTTCCTGCCCGTACTAGCGGCGGGAGCAGACGATACAGCCAAGACGATATAGATATGCTTCTCAGAATCCAAGAACTCCGAGAATCCGGCCTTAATCTTGCAGGGGTAAAAAAGGTTCTACTTCTTGAATCAGAGATAAAGGCACTCAAAGAACAGATCGCCGCAGTCTAAACCCCAAATTCGACGCTGAACTAACTTTTCTTCCTTATCGCCGCAAGTCCTATTTAGCGATACTATAGCTAGCCATGGCCGAAGGATTGCTAGAAGTTGAAGGAATCACAATCCAATTTGGTGGCATCACTGCACTTGATAACCTCACATTCTCCGTTGAACCGACGCAGATCTGTGGCCTGATTGGTCCGAATGGAGCTGGGAAAACCACCTTGTTCAATGTCATTAGCAGAATCTATGACCCATCCGAGGGGAAGATTACCTTTAATGGAATTGACCTGCTGAGCCTTTCCCCGCACGGAATCTCACACGCTGGGATTTCCCGAACGTTCCAAAATCTCGCCCTATGGCCAAGAATGACCGTTGTAGAAAATATCATGGCCGGAGCGCACATTAGAGGCAAGCAAAATTTCTTCTCAGCGATGGCACGTATCGGACTGAAGGCCGAAGAGCGAAGCCTTAGAAACGAAGCTTACAAAACCTTAGAAATGCTAGACCTTTCAGAGTTCGCAGAAAACCCTTGCGATGGATTGCCATTCGGAACGATGAAAAGGATCGAGTTAGCACGGGCTCTGGTAAGTAGCCCGAAGCTTCTTCTTTTAGATGAGCCAGCGACGGGATTAACCCACTCAGAAGTAGCTGAATTATCCGAACTTATTATTTCAATTCGAGATGACTTCGACCTAACAATCCTGCTGGTAGAACATCACATGGGCATGGTTATGGGCATGTCAGAAAAAGTTGTTGTTCTCGACTTCGGCGAAAAGATAGCTGAAGGTACCCCCACAGAAATCCAAAACAATTCGTTAGTTGTTTCCGCTTACCTCGGAGCCCCTAAATGACAACGCCTTTACTTCGTGTAGAAAGACTCGAAGCCAGATACGGTCCCGTTCAAGTTCTCCATGGCATTGCTCTCAGCGTTTATGAAAAAGAAATAGTAGTTGTCCTAGGCGCAAACGGAGCTGGGAAAACAACGGTTCTTCGTTCTATTTCCGGAATGGTAGAAACAAGCGGCCTCATAGAAATAGGTGGCGAGTCAATCAAAAAGCTGAATCCATCAGAGATAGTCCGCCGAGGCGTCGCCCATGTTCCTCAAGGAAGAGGGACTTTCCCTGAATTAACCGTTGAAGAAAACTTAAAGGTAGGCGCATTTATCCGAAGCGACAAAGACATAAGCAATGATATTGAAACATGCTACGAGAGTTACCCCGTTCTCTATGAACGGAGAACACAGACAGCTGGTTCGTTATCAGGTGGAGAACAGCAAATGCTAGCTGTTTCACGGGCACTCATGTCACGCCCTCAACTCTTACTCATGGATGAACCATCTTTAGGGCTTGCCCCACAGATCGTAGAAGACTTATTCGCCCGATTTGTGACAATGAACCAAGATCAAGGGACCACGATGTTGATAGTTGAACAAAACGCACAATTAGCGCTAGATATAGCGGGCCGCGCATACGTTTTAGAGTCAGGAGAGATCACCCTAGAAGGTCAGGCAGAAGAACTCGCCAAGGACGACGCTATACGCCGGGCGTATTTGGGGGCCTAAATGGATCTATTCCTTCAAAGAGTATTTGACGCAATAACCAATGGTTCTACCTACGCCCTCATTGCTGTTGCGATGGTTCTCATATTTAAGGCGACGACGCTCATCAACTTCGCGCAGGGTGAACAAGCAATTTTAGGAGCATTCGCAGTACTCCAACTTTGGTATTGGGGAATCCCGATGTGGGGAGCGGTCATTATTGGAATGCTCTTTTCCGCAGTTCTTGCCGCAGGTTTAGAACGAGTTTTTATTAGGAAATTCGATCCAGCTGACCATTTGCCTCTCGTGATAATCACCCTAGGACTGTTTTTAGTCATCAATGCTATAGCTGCGATCGTTTGGCGTTTCGACCCACAATCATTTCCTCAGCTTTTCCCTTCCGGAAACGCATTCACTTATAACAATGTCCGACTCACGTGGTACTCGATTTTCGCGTTTGGTAGCTGCGTCCTCGTCCTCGTCGTATTCCAAACACTTTTAACCAAAACAAAGATCGGATTGGCGTTTCGAGCAGTATCTTCCAATCTTGAATCAAGCAGGCTAAGTGGAATAAAAATCGGCCCAACGCTTCAGTTCGGTTGGGCATTAGCTGCTGCTGCAGGAACATTAGGGGCGTCAATCTACGCCGCGAATCCAGTCCTCCAAATTGAACCTTCGATGATGCTACGGGCACTTATATTCTCAGTAACAGCAGCTGCACTCGGAGGCTTAGACAGTCTATGGGGGGCATTAATAGGAGGCTTAACTATTGGATTCGTTCAAAGTGTTGTCGTCCAGTACATCCCTTTTATACCCAATGAGATGAGTCTTTCAGCTGCGGTAGTGGTACTTCTCATCGTCCTCACGCTCCGCCCATCAGGGGTACTAGGGACAAAGGCTGTGGAAAGAGTATAGGGAAAGCTATGTTACAAAAACTCTATAGCAGCAGGTTCACACCGGAACGCAACTACCAGATAGCGAAATGGACTTTTTTCGTTATCGCACTCCTTCTGATTGCGTTCGCATATGTTGATGTAGGGACGATTTCTATCGGATCCAATAACTACAACCTCTCCTTGATCCGGCTGAATAAAGCGATCGCCTACACCATCGCAATACTCGGCCTCCAAGTCGTGATCGGATACACCGGGCAAATCGCCCTCGGGCAAAGCTTCTTCTTCGGAACGGGGGCATACATTTCTGCTTGGCTCATCGCTGACCATTCCTGGCCCTTTCTTTTAACACTTCTTATTGTCATACCCTCATGCTTTCTCATCGGGATGATTCTTGGACTCCCAGCCCTCCGGATTCGTGGCCTTTATCTTGCCTTACTTACATTCGGATTGGCAGCCGTTTTCCCATCCATTGTTAAACTCGACAAACTCTATGGCTACACCGGCGGAGCAGGAGGAAAGCTAACAAGCAATTACAAATTCATCGCACCGTCGTGGCTTCCGTTTGATGAAGTGGCTCAAGCACTTCAGAAAATACCGCTACTTGGTGATTTTTTTGGTGATGGCCCGCTCTCAACAAGAGAAGAATCACGGCTATGGAAATTCATTCTCTTCAGCCTTCTCGCAGGATTGTGCTTCTGGCTTGTACATAACTTAATACGCAGCCGTCCAGGTCGCGCAATGAGAGCGATTCGAGACAACGAAACAAGCGCTGCCGTCTCTGGAGTGAATCTCGCCCTCACTAAAACACTTTCATTTGGAGTCGCATCAGCTCTTGGTGGAGTCGGAGGAGCAATATATGTAGCAGAAATAGGGATAGCGTCTCCAGATGACTTCAGCTCGTTAGTCGCTATCTACTTAATCGTTGGACTTGTTGTCGGAGGCGTCGGAACTCTCCCGGGTGCTGTCATCGGAGGTCTTATTTATGCGCTTGTCCCTGACTGGGCGTCCTCAACTCAATCTGTTTCATTCGTTCCCGAACGATGGCTACAAGGACCCACCGGCTCGCTAATTCTCGGAGTGCTACTGATCGTCTTAACTCTTTTCCTTCCCGGCGGAATTGTCATGGGATGGCGAAAATTCAAAAACAAGCTGCTAAGAAAAGAACTCTCAACTGCACGATAGGGCCAGAATTCTTCCGAAATCGTAAAGAACTGTTGCGCCAGCAAGAAAGAATAACTAGGTTTTTTTTAAGTCTTAGAGGAGTCAAATGAAAAAACTAGTTGTTTATCTTTTATGTATTTTTGGTACGTTCAGTCTTGTTGCAGCAGGATGCGGTAGCGATGATGGTGCAGGAGTGCGATCTGTCGGCGACTCCGAATCATCGTCTTCAAGTTCAGCCTCATTATCTTCAGGTTCGTCATCCGATTCCAGTTCTGCTGCAAGTGACACATCGCAATCTAGTAGTGACGCAGAAGAAGCGGCCACAGCTCCGACAACCGGACAGGTCGAGATAGCCACCGGAACAGTTCTCGACCTTGATGAATGTCCCGATGACTGGGATCCATACCAAGGTGTCACAGAAGACGGCCAAGTCCGTATTGGGACTTCGCTTCCACAATCAGGCCAACTTGCTGCATTCGGGGCTATTGGAGATGGAATGCAAATCTACTTTGATTTTGTAAACGACCAAGACCCGATTGGAGATTATGAACTCGTCCTCATAGCGAAAGATGATGGTTATGAAGCGGGCCGAACTGTAGCGAACGTGGAAGAGATGTTAGAAACAGAAAACATTCTCGGCTTCGCCGGTGTGATTGGAACTCCAAACAACTTCGCAATTCGACCAATCACAGATGAAGCGTGCGTACCACAATTACTTAACCTCTCTGGCTTTCCTCAATGGGGTGATCCAGCCAACTTCCCTTGGACCGTCGGGAATATTTTGAACTACGCCACAGAAACAGAAATCTGGTGTCAGCACATTGTCGCTGAACTCGGGCAAGGAGCAACGGTTGCTGCCCTGTTTATGAACAATGACTTTGGGAAAACCTATCAACAAACACTGCAAGGATGTGAAGACCGAGGGGACATTGATCTAATAGCCGAAGAACTTCATGACCCTGCTGCACCTGACGTCACCAATGAAATGACCACACTTGTCGCATCAGGAGCTCAGGTTCTCGTAGCTGGAACAACTGCAGCATTCTGCCCTCAAACGGTCGGAACACTTGCCAGTATCCCATCTTGGCGTCCAATGTTTTTCATGTCATACACATGCAACAACCTTCCAGCGTTCTTCGCTCCCGTCCAAGATTTCGCTGACACCCTTCAAAAAGAAGGATCTGGAGTGCTGATGGCAAACTACAACAAAATTTGCGGAGACCCACGGTATGAAAACGACCCTTCTATGGTTCTAACCAGAATGGTGCTAGAGGATTACAGCAGCGTCACATGTGAAGATGGTTCTTACTCAGGAGGAATTTTCTTCGCCCAGGTAGTCGTCGATATTCTCAGGGCAGCTCACGAGCTACCCGGTGGGATCAACAGAGTAAATGTTATGGAAGCGACGTGGAACCTCACGACCATCAACGACAATCTCCTCGGAGGTAAAATTATTCTCGACGGCACCAACGACGCATATGTAACCGAAGCCGCTCAAATACAGGAAGTGCAAGTTATTGACGGCAGCCTTACGTTCACACCGATATCGGATGTGATTGATACTGAAGGTGAAGGTGGATCATTCGGGAATTAATCCCAAAGATTTCCCCGAGAATCTTCATGCTGTATAGGCATATTTAGAGAAATTATGTCTACAGTGGGTAGGTAAGCGACGACGAACAAAGGAGACTCGCCTGTGCCATCGACCGTTGTCGTAGGTACCCAATGGGGCGACGAAGGAAAAGGAAAATTTACCGACCTTTTCGCCCAGGACATGCAGGTGGTTGTCCGCTACCAAGGCGGACATAACGCTGGTCACACCCTTGTAGTTGATGGTGAAACAACCGCCTTGCAGCTGATCCCAAGTGGCGTCCTCTACGACCACATCACACCCGTAATCGGCAACGGGGTAGTTGTCGACCTCGAGGTTCTCATAAAAGAGATAGACATGCTAGAGGCGAAGGGCGTGAACTGTGACCACCTTAAACTCAGTGGCAACGCACACTTAATACTTCCATACCACCAAGAACTTGATGTTGTCTTTGAACGCCACCTCGGAGCGAACAAACTCGGGACCACAAAACGAGGGATAGGACCGGCATACGCCGATAAAGCCTTCAGAGTAGGTATCCGTGTCCAAGATCTCCTAGATCCAAAAATCTTTAGAGAGAAACTAAACGTTGCCCTCCACGAAAAGGGACCTTTGCTGGCCAAAGTCTACAACCGGCTAACACCAAACGCCGAAGACCTTGCTTCTACGTACCTTGACACATACCTTCCCCGTATCGCACCACTTATTGCAGATACGACAGACTTTATCCATGAAGCACTCGAAGCAGACCAGCATGTCCTCTTTGAAGGCGCCCAAGCCACATTCCTCGACTTAGACCACGGAACTTACCCATTCGTCACATCATCAAATCCCACAGCTGGAGGAGCATGCACCGGAACAGGCGTAGGGCCAAGAGATCTCAATCGAATAGTTGGGATAGCGAAAGCCTATACAACAAGAGTTGGGTCCGGACCTTTCCCAGCGGAGCTCTTCGATGAAGTTGCAGATCATTTCGTCGACGTAGGACACGAATATGGGACAAACACTGGTAGACGGAGACGTACCGGATGGTTTGACTCCGTCATGCTTCGTCACGCCGCCCGCCTCAATTCACTCACTGATATTGCCCTCACCAAACTTGATGTCATGGATGCTTTAGAAACCGTCAAAATATGCGTCGCATACGATATCGACGGCCAACGCGTAGAAAAAATGCCGTACCACCAGACAGACTTCCACAAAGCAAAGCCAATCTATGAGGAACTCCCAGGCTGGCAAGAAGATATTACTGGAGTCACCAAAGCCAGCGACCTTCCTAAAAAAGCACAAGACTATGTCCGTGCTCTCGAAGAATATATTGGCGTACCCATCTCTTTAATCGGTGTCGGCCCAGGTAGGAAACAATACGTTGATTGGCAATAGTGAAGCTACACGACGAGCGCAAGCCGGCGAATACACCACACTCCAACCCAACAAAAAGAGATCACCATGACTAAGGTCGTAATCGTTGGGTCAGGCGGACGCGAACACGCTCTCGCTGACGTCATTGGCAGAGACGCAGACGTTATCGTCACACCAGGAAATCCGATTATCCCCAACTCGACTCCAACTTCTCCATCAGAAATTGACGCTGATCTTTATGTCATTGGACCTGAAGCTCCACTTGTTGACGGACTGGCCGATCAACTACGAGAACAAGGAAAACTAGTTTTCGGACCTGGCGCTGATGGAGCTCAATTAGAAGGCTCAAAAGCATGGATGAAAGATCTTGTTATGGAAGCAGGTGTCCCAACCGCCCAGCACGGAACCTTCACAGACATTATCCAAGCCCAAACCTACCTCGAGACCATGACAGCCCCATATGTTATAAAAACCGATGGGCTTGCGGCAGGAAAAGGCGTACTAGTTACCGATTCGCTAGATGATGCCAGAGTCGCAATAGAGGAATACCTTTCAGGCACCGCATTCGGAGGAGCTGGTGAAAAAATAGTTCTTGAAGAAGGACTTCTCGGTCCGGAAATATCAATCCTTGCAATCAGTGATGGGAAAAAAGCCGTAGCCCTCAGCCCAGCCCAAGATTTCAAACGACTTCACAACAACGATCTTGGCCCAAACACAGGAGGAATGGGAGCGTACTCCCCAGTTCCAATAGCTATCCCCACTCTCGTGGAAGATGTCCTCAACAATTTCATCCAACCCACGATTGCTACACTTCGACAGAGAGGAATCGATTATCGGGGGGTACTGTACGCAGGACTGATGATTACTGAAGACGGTCCGAAACTCCTCGAATACAATGTTCGATTCGGCGATCCAGAAGCCCAAGTGGTCCTTCCCCGCTTCGAAAGCAGCTTAACGGAACTTCTCATAGAAGCTTCAAGAGGAGAGATACAAACACCACCTCGCTTTACCAATGACGCAATGGTGACCGTCGTCTGTGCAACTGAGGGATACCCAGTATCCCCTCGGGTAGGAGACCGCATTACAGGGATGGAAGAAGCATCCAGTTCCAAGGGAATAGAAAAAGTGTATGTGGCCGGCATCAGCCTCGATGAACAACAACAACCAGTAACTGCTGGGGGTAGGGTTCTTGCCGTCACTGGCCGTGGCGTGACAATTGAATCAGCACGCCAAAACGCGTACACAGGTGCAGAGAAAATTCATTGGGAGGGTCTACATAAAAGGCAAGACATCGCAGAGGGGATTTAAATGACGCGTATTATGGGGATTGGTACCAGGTCATCAACAAAACCTACGAAAAGGAACTAGATATGAAAGTTGGAATCCTGATGGGTTCGACATCAGACGAATCCAAAATGCAAAAAGCAAAAGAAACACTCGAGGAATTCGGGATCGAATACGATTGGCGTGTTCTATCTGCCCACCGAAATCCGGAACAGGTAGTTGAACTTGTGTCATCAGCTCGAGAAAACGGGTATGTGGCGTTCATCTGTGGAGCTGGTATGGCAGCACATCTAGCGGGAGTAGTAGCTGCCCACACAACCCTTCCTGTCGTTGGAGTTCCGATGTCTGGAGGAGCTCTGAACGGTCAAGACGCGCTGTATGCAACAGTGCAAATGCCTAAAGGAGTTCCCGTCGCTACTGTGGCAATCGATGGATCCCAAAATGCGGCCCTTCTAGTGGTTCAAATGCTCGGCATCACAGACGAATCACTTGCTGCGAAGCTATCCGACTACAAAAAAGAAATGGCAAATAAGTGAAATTTCCGAATGTTCTAGCCTCACGCTACGCCAGTAAAGAAATGGTGGAAATTTGGGATGCGACAAACAAAATCATTCTCGAACGCGAACTTTGGCTAGCTGTTCTCCAAGCCCAGAAAGATCTTGGACAGCAAATACCTGACGGCGTGATCGAAGATTATAGGAAGGTTATTGACCATGTTGATCTCCAATCTATAAACGACAGGGAACGTATCGTTAAACATGATGTAAAAGCCAGAATTGAAGAATTCTGCGACCTTGCAGGACACGAACACATCCACAAAGGAATGACATCTCGTGACCTTACAGAAAACGTAGAGCAACTCCAGATACGTCAAGCTTTGGAACTCATATGTTGTCAGGCAGCAGCAGCCCTTCGTCTGCTTTCTGAAAACGCGAGAACTTACGCCGAAACACCGGTAACGGGGAGAACACATAACGTTGCCGCGCAAGTAACAACGTTAGGGAAGAGGTTTGCCACAACAGCGGAAGAAATGATCTATGCCTTCACAAATCTCGAACAAATACTCGCAACGTATCCGCTAAGAGGTATCAAAGGACCCGTTGGAACACAACAGGACCTGGTAGATCTGCTCGGAGGCCCCGAGCAAGTAGAACAACTTGAACAGCAGATCCAAAATCATCTCGGATTTAACAACACCTTCTCCAGTGTCGGTCAGGTCTACCCACGTTCTCTTGACTTCAATGTCATCAGTGGCCTTGTTCAACTCTCTAGCGCCCCAGCGAACCTAGCGAAAACGCTTCGACTTATGGCAGGTCATGACCTAGTTACAGAAGGATTCCAAGACGGGCAAGTTGGTTCATCAGCAATGCCCCACAAAATGAATATGCGTTCCTGTGAGCGTATCTCCGGGTTATCTCACGTGCTCCAAGGATATTTGACGATGGTGACATCGCTCGTTGGAGATCAATGGAACGAAGGTGACGTAAGTTGTTCCGTAGTCAGAAGGGTGGCCCTTCCCGACGCATTTCTTGCTATCGACGGACTCCTCCAAACACTTTTGTCTGTATTAGAAGACTTTGGAGCGTATCCAAAAGTTATCGAACGCGAACTCAACCATTATTTACCTTTCTTGAATACCACACGTCTTCTTACAGCTGCCACTCAGGCCGGAATGGGCCGAGAAGAAGCCCATGAAGCCATCAAAGCCCACGCTGTTTCTGCCGCACTCGACCTCAGAGACAACGACGGAGGAGAAAATACGCTCCTGCAACGGATAGCTGACGACTCTAAAATTCCCCTCAGTCTCGACGAAGTAAAGAACGCAATCGCAACCTCAGAGATAGGAAGAACAGGTCAACAAATCCAAGAGGTCGAAAAGAACGTACAACAAGTCATTGAGCGGCACCCCGAATCAAAATCGTATAAACCCCAAACAATTATTTAGCGAGGCTTCTATGACACGTCCCCCAGCTTACGAACTTGATCTCCCACATGTATATTCTGGGAAAGTCCGAGACATCTACGATGCCGATAATGGCAATTACCTTATGGTCACCAGCGATCGGATTTCAGCCTTTGATGTCGTCATGAACCAAACCGTACCAAACAAAGGAAGAGTACTCATGGCCATGTCTTCTTTCTGGTTCCAACACCTATTTCAAACGATGCCATCACACCTCATCTCAACAAATATCGATGATTTTCCTCCAGCAGCTCAGGTCCCTGAGATAGAAGGACGATCTATGCTCGTCCGTAAAGCAGAAATGCTCCCTATTGAATGTATTGTTCGCGGCTACATCACAGGTTCTGCCTGGAAACAATATCTCTTAGACGGAACCATGAACGGTATGCCACTTCCAGACGGCCTCCAAGAATCAGATCAACTACCTGAACCTGTCTTCACTCCTTCAACGAAAGCAGAAGATGGCTTACATGATGAGAATATTTCATATGAACAAGCTGAAGAAATTATAGGATCTGAATTAGCGGAAGAAGTCCGGCAGAAATCCATTGAGCTCTACAAAGCTGGTGCATCTCATGCACTCGAACGGGGTATCATCATCGCCGATACAAAATTTGAAATGGGCTATGTCGATGGCGAACTAGTCATTGCCGACGAAATGCTCACACCAGACTCATCCCGATTCTGGCCTGAAGCTGACTGGCAGCCAGGAACAACTCCACCTTCATTCGATAAGCAACCAGTCCGCGATTACCTTGATGGTCTTAGTTGGGATAAAGCCCCGCCACCTCCTGAGCTACCACCCGACGTGATCTCCGAGAGTTCAAAAAGGTATCAGGAAGGATATGAACGCATCACGGGACAACTTCTTGCAGAGTGGCCAGGAGCAGGTGACAGCTTGTAGCTGATGATGAAAGATTCACACCCAAAATGGTCCATTATCACAAAACCTTTTAGTATTAACCCTCATGGGAACGCAAGATAAGAAATTAAAACCGGGTGAGGCAAGAGAGCAAGGGCCTTCTTTGCGCGATGAACTTCTCCGAGATCCCACACCACCTCCGGCTCCACTCCTTCAAGAGTCATATGAGTTTCTTGGAGATGAAGATATATCATTTGAGAGCTACTTTTCTCCTGATTTCGCTCAAGCTGAGTATCAGAAGTTATGGTCTAAGGTCTGGCAGTGGGCCTGCCACGTGGATCATATTCCCGAACCCGGAGATTATTTTGTCTACGACATCGGAGATCTATCTTCTCTTATCGTTCGAACCGAGAATGGGGGAATCAAAGCATATTTCAATGCATGCATGCACCGCGGAACACAGTTAAAACAACCGGGGACCTGTGGTTTCAGTAAAGAACTCCGATGTCCGTTCCACGGATGGACATGGTCTCTTGAAGGACAACTGGTGGACCTTCCGCAAGCATGGGATTTTCCACATGTCTCCGCTGATTCTCACCGACTTCCCGAAATGCCTGTTGACGTTTGGGAAGGCTTTGTTTTTGTCAATTTTGACCGGGAAGCGGAACCTCTTCATGAATATTTAGGGGTACTTCCACAACACTGGAAAGACTGGGGCTTAAAGGAAAGATACATAGAAACACATGTTCGTAAGCACCTTCCATGTAATTGGAAAGCAGCAGCTGAAGCATTCATTGAGTCGTACCACGTTCGAGAAACCCACGCAACAGGACAACTCGGAGATGAGGTCACAACGCAATATGACGTTTTTGGACAAAACGTATCCCGATTCATCCATACTCGCGGTTTAAATAGTCCTCTTCGGCAAGATCCACGAACAGAAGATGAGCTTCTCGCAAGGATCAGTGGCCGCACTCTTGGAGAAGGAGACCTTAAGCTTCCGCCGGGAGTCCGGGCCCGAGATTACTACGCGAAACATGTACAAAAGACTATGGGCGAACGATACGGGCATGACTTCTCGGATCTGAGCGAGTCAATAACTCTCGACTCCATTGAGTACTACCTATTCCCAAATGCCTTTTTCTTCCCAGGTTTATCCCTTCCAATGGTTTATCGCTTCCGTCCAGACCCATCTAGTCCCGACTTCAGCTACTTCGACCTCCTTTTCATGAGGCCCCGACCTCCAGAGGGGCAAGCACCTCCTCCTCCAGAAGTCATTGAATTAGGGATAGATGAAAGCTATTCGCAAGCTGAAGGAGTTGGCCCTCTAGGACGAGTTTATGATCAAGACACTGCCAATCTTGCGGCACAAACACGTGGATTCAAATCCAGTTTCAAAAGCGGACAAACACTTGGAAATTATCAGGAAATCAGAGTCAGGCATCTACAGCAGCGCGTGAGGGCGTATCTCGAAGCGTAAAGACCAGAAAATCAAAATCTCGGCAGCAGGATACTCCCTTTACCCACTGAGCTGTGGCAGCATTATCAAATGGTTTATGACGCCTGCGTAGAAGTGAAGCTTCGTGAAGGAATAGCTGACCCCCAAGGTTCCACGATAGAAAAAGCGACGGCGAATCTAGGATTTACCGGAATCACCAATGTCCGCGTGGGGAAATCTATTCGCTTCCAGGTCGAAGCTAAAGATGACGAAGAAGCTAACAGCATAGTTACCGAACTCTGTGACCGTTTTCTAACAAACCCTGTCATAGAAGAAGCAGTAATTGAAATACAGGTAGCCGGGTGAATCCAAGCATTGGCGTAGTTGTTTTTCCCGGATCAAACTGTGAAAAAGATGCCATGGAAGCACTAGCAGATCTAGGCGCTACTCCTACATTGCTATGGCATGCAGATAGTGAACTTCGGGGGGTAGATGCAGTTGTCATACCAGGAGGATTCGCCCACGGTGATTACCTTCGACCCGGAGCGATCGCACGATTCTCACCGGCTATGGAAGCAATCATTGAATTCGCCCACAACGGCGGTCCCGTCTTAGGTATCTGTAACGGATTTCAAGTACTAACCGAAGCTGGACTTTTACCAGGTGCACTCCAGAAGAACGCCGGACTTAAATTTCTTTGCAAAGAAGTTGAACTCCGGGTTGAAAGCACAAATTCTGTCCTTACGAATATGGCGTATGAAGGTCAAACTCTTCGAATTCCTATAAACCATTTCGAAGGGAATTTCACCTGTACTGAAGAAACGCTCACCGAGCTACAGGAAGAAGATCAGATTATTTTGACATATACAGACAACCCAAATGGTTCCATGGCGAACATTGCAGGGATTTGCAATGCAGAAAGAAACGTAGTCGGATTAATGCCCCACCCAGAACGTGCATGCCATCCTCTGCTGGGAAGCACCGATGGTCGTGTCCTGTTAGAAAGTTTCCTTCAGGGGGCACATGCGACAGTCTAAACACCCGAGATGTCAGAGAAAGGTCCGTTATGACTGAGCCATTACACCGCTCATTAGGCCTAACGGACGATGAGCTTGCGAGCATAATTGACATTCTTGGAAGAGAGCCCAACCACCTCGAGCTCGCCATGTATTCTGTTATGTGGAGTGAACATTGTTCCTACAAGTCATCGCGCATACACCTCAAACGTCTTCCCACAGAAGGAGACAATGTCTTAGTAGGCCCAGGAGAGAATGCCGGAGTGATAGACGTAGGCGATGGGATAGCGATTGCTCTCCGTATTGAAAGCCATAACCACCCCAGCTATATCGAGCCATATCAAGGAGCAGCTACAGGTGTAGGCGGTATTATCAGGGATATCTTTACTATGGGCGCCCGTCCTATAGCGATTATGGACCCCTTACGATTCGGCCCACTAGATGATGCGCGAAGTAGATGGGTAGCTGAAGGAGTTGTTAGTGGTATTTCCGGCTACGGCAATTCTGTAGGTGTTCCTAATGTCGGCGGTGAGATCGTGTTTGATGAGACCTATGTAGGGAATCCTCTGGTCAATGTTCTTTGTGTAGGAATACTTCCTAAAGAAAGGCTTGTACTTGGTCAAGCTTCCGGAGTAGGAAATCTAGCAGTACTTCTTGGCTCCACTACTGGAAGAGATGGAATTGGTGGAGTAAGTGTCCTTGCATCAGCGGGGTTTGGAGATGAAGAAAAAGACGCAGAAAAACGGCCAAGTGTTCAAGTAGGTGATCCTTTCGAAGAGAAACGTCTAATCGAGGGTTGTTTGGAACTTCTCAACGAAGGCTTAGTTGTCGGCATACAGGACCTAGGGGGAGCGGGCCTAGCCTGCGCGTCATCAGAGACCGCATCCCGAGGTGGAGTCGGTATGGACTTTAATGTCTCAGCAGTCCCACAAAGAGAAGCAGGTATGGAGCCATTTGAAATTATGACCAGCGAATCTCAAGAACGTATGCTAGCGATTGTAGAGCCAGACAATCTAGAACAAGTTTTTGCGATATGCCGAAAATGGGAAATACGGTCATCGGTTGTTGGAAAAGTCACATCGACGGGAGCGCTTCGAATTGTCGATGATTTTGATGGGGAGGTGCTGGGAGAAGTTCCTGCGTCTTCTCTCCATGAAGACGCCCCGCTGTATCAACGGCCCATGGCTGAACCCGATCAAATTGATGAAATAGCAGCCGATCAAGCGATACAGCTTGACCCACCCGAACAAATCGAAGAAGACCTAAAGGACCTATTGATAAGTCCACAATGGGCGACTTCCCAATATGATTCGCAACTGTTCCTCAATACCGTTGTAGGTCCTGGAAGCGACGCAGCCGTACTACGACTTAAACATCCAACAACAGGTCGTAACACTGGAAGGGGGATAGCCCTCACTACTGACGGAAACCACAGGTGGTGCGCTGTTAATCCTCGCATCGGGGCAGCAATGACCGTAGCTGAAGCGGTCCTGAATCTAGCGTGTGTAGGAGCAGTTCCGCAGGCGTTAGTCAATTGTTTAAACTTCGGCAATCCAGAAAATCCTGTCGTCATGTGGCAGTTAAGTGAAGCAGTCGACGGTATGGCTGAGGCCTGTAACGCGTTTAACCTTCCCGTAGTCGGTGGGAATGTTTCCCTATATAACGAGAGTCAAGGCGTAAACATTGACCCAACACCAATTGTGGGAGTGATCGGGATAATCGATGACCTAAACGAACCGCCACCCGGCCAAGCATGGAATGAAGGTGACCGCATTATGCTTCTTGGACCAGAAGCGAATGGTTTATGTGGAAGTGCTTGGGCTTTTCACAAAGGGCATCGGAACGGATCATTACCCGCTATTGACTTAGAATTACACCAGAGAGTATGCGCACTCACACGGGCCCTCGTTACGAGAAAACTAGTTACTGGATTGCACGATGTTTCAACTGGAGGACTCGGAGTATGTGCTGCTGAGATGGCGATTCATTCCGGGATAGGTTGCACATTAGCTCGTATCCCTGACCATATTTCATTCTTTTCTGAATCTCCCAGCCGAGTTCTTGCTGCAGTGGATCCAGAAAACATGCCAGAAGTCGAAGAACTCGCCGGCGAATACGACGTTCCTTGTGTTCGTATGGGGCTTGCACATGGCGATACCTTATCAGTCAAAAACTTGTGCACAGTTCAAGTTGAGAAACTAGAACAAAGGTGGAGTAGTCGTCTTGCAGACGCGCTCGATGGAGGAACAACCCAAGGGTAAGAGGCGTGTATCACCACATGTCGAGCAATAGACCTAGGATTTCTTCTACACGTCAATATGTAAAGCACTCAACCAGCGAACTACATAGCTAGGGTCGTAATTGTCCAAATCAATCTTAACGTCAGCCGCCATAGCTACGATCTAGCGTTTTTCAATTTCAAGTTCCAGCGATGCTAACCCACGCAGAACAAAGCTGGGTTCATATTCAAAGGTGTTACTTGCAGAAAACGAAGGCAACTTTATGCGCTTGACCAGCTCTTCAAATGCGACCTTACCTTCTAATCTTGAAAGAGGAGCGCCAATACAGAATTGGTGTCCCTTTCCAAAAGCGACGTGATCTTTCAGATTTTCTCGAGTTGGGTCAAAAGATTCAGAATCTACAAATGTTTCACCATCCCGATTAGCTGCAGCGAATATAACCCATATTCTTGAACCTTTGGGAATTTTCACCCCATGGATTTCAGTATCCTTCGT
Source organism: Acidimicrobiaceae bacterium (assembly GCA_002720485.1). Lineage (GTDB taxonomy): Bacteria > Actinomycetota > Acidimicrobiia > Acidimicrobiales > UBA8592 > UBA8592. The sequence continues at coordinate 7,818 of PBIQ01000049.1, read as the reverse complement.
AGCGATACGGAACAAACCCTGATTCGGTGAAGACATACGAAGACCTTCTTCTACGACGCCGTATGCAAGCCCTTCCGGATCATTTTCCAACGCTTCCCACCACTGAGGTTGTTCAATCAGGATACGCATCGTCTCATTGAGAAATTTCGTCGTCGTTTCATTCCCAGCCACCATCAATTGCTGAACGATGCTATAAACCTCATTAAATTCAAGCTTTCTTGTTTCCCCATCTGGCAAGTCAGGGTCGGGAAAGTCAGCATGGACCAAACCAGAAAGAACATCCTCCTGAGGGTCAACCAGACGTTTCTCATACTCAGAGAACCAATATTTCTGATTCTCCAACTGCCCCATCGTGGCTTTAATCCACTCGTCATGCGTCAACTTATTACCAATAGCTGCCACAGCATCATCTGACCAGCCCTTGATCTTTCCTTCAACCTCCGGAGCCATATTAAGAGCGAAGTGAATAACTTGGACCGGAAACGAAACAGCGAAATCAGCATGGAAATCGATGGTTCCTTTTTCAGGGAAAGCGTCAATCAAGCCAACAGCAATCTCTCGAACCTTATCCTCTAAGGCGATGATTCTTCTCGCCGAGAACGTTCGAGATACAAGCTTCCGGTAAGCGGTATGGCGAGGAGGGTCGACAGTGAGCATAGTCTCAGCACGAGGCCAACCCTCACTCATAATTTCCGTCATCGCCTCCAGAGTTTCAGGATCAGGTTTCGTTGTCGTATTCGACATTTGTGATGAAAAGGTTTCCGTATCGCGCAGGATTTCATTAACGACATCCAGTCGCGAAGCAAAAAACATGCCAGTTTGCTCATGGAAGAAAATAGGGCCATGAGTTCTAAGAGCCTCGTAATGAGCAAATGGGCATTGCTGAACGTCATAGTCCATCGGATCGTAAGTACTTAGATCAATCTCTGTCATGCGGAATCCCCTCACTTTTCCTACAGATGACTCTATAGCAAACAAGCCCCATTCAGCCATATTGCCGATACAACAAGAATCTTGCAACCATCTCCCAACTGAGAAGAAAGATTTAAACTTCTTAAAGCAATACCCTGCACTCTAAGTGTTTGTCTGGCAGAATTCCATAGTGGTGGAGGAACAAACTCAATTGGGCGATGACTCGCCACGAGAAGCTTGTGGAGTAGTAGCTATTTATGCTCCTGGTCAACCAGTAGCACATCTCAGTTACCTCTCCCTCTATGCTCTTCAACACCGTGGCCAGGAATCCGCTGGAATAGCAACAAGTGATGGTGAAAGAATCACCGTAGTAAAAGATATGGGTCTCGTCTCCAATGTTTTTAATGACCGTATTTTGGCAGGCCTCGATGGCCATTTGGGAATTGGTCAAACACGCTATAGCACCACTGGGTCTTCGTCATGGCGAAACGCTCAACCCGTGTATAGAGGAGCAGCCGAACGAGAATTCGCTTTAGGTCATAATGGCAACCTAACCAATACTGAAACATTGGCCAATGAATCCGGAATGCTCCCCGGAACGATCGCAAGCGACAGCGATCTTGTCGCTGAATTAATAGCAAAACAAATCAGTCATGTTTCTAATCACAATGCATCAGACGGGAGAGAGCTGGAACGTGCCCTCACAAAAATCCTTCCCAAATTAGAAGGAGCCTTTTCCTTTGTTCTTATGGACGAAGCACACATCATAGGCGTTCGCGACCCCAACGGATTCCGACCTCTATGTTTGGGAAAACTAGATAACGGTTGGGTCCTTGCCTCTGAAACACCAGCTTTAGATATCATTGGCGCCCATTTCGTCCGTGAAATTGACCCAGGTGAAATGGTGATCATTAACGCTACCGGCGTACGTTCTGTGCAGCCCTTTCCAACTGAACGAATAAACCCAACACTTTGTGTTTTCGAATTCGTCTATTTCGCTAGGCCAGATACCCAGCTGTACACCCAAAGCGTCCACCACGCTCGCGTCCGGATGGGTGAATTCCTAGCTAAGCAAGCCCCAGTTGAAGCAGATGTAGTAATGGGAGTGCCCGAATCAGGCATTCCCGCGGCAGAAGGATATGCGAAAGAAGCAAAAATCCCATATGCCCAAGGACTAGTCAAGAACCGATACATCGGGAGAACATTTATCGCTCCGAATCAGGAACTGCGTTCATTGGGCGTTCGCATGAAACTAAACCCTCTCAAAGACACAATTAATGGAAACAGGCTCATCGTCGTTGACGACTCAATTGTTCGGGGAACAACAACGCGAGCCATGGTACGGATGCTTCGAGAAGCTGGAGCGAAAGAAATACACATGAGGATTTCCTCCCCACCCTACAGATGGCCGTGTTTCTATGGAATGGATACCGGAACTCGATCTGAACTTCTTGCAGCTAATCTTACAGTCCAAGAAATACAGGAATACCTCGACGTTGACTCACTAGCATATTTAACACTTGATAATTTATTAGAAGCTACTGGAGCTAACAACGCTGGATTCTGCTCTGCATGTTTAACTGGAAATTACCCAGTGGATATCCCACTTAACCTTTCAAAGAAAATTCTTGAAGAGCCAGCCCAACAGCCGCAGGCAGATATCGTCCAACAGTCCTTCAGTGAGATCCATGAGTAACCAAAGTGAAGAAACATATGAATCCGCTGGCGTCAATATAGCTGCCGGGGAAGAAGCTGTTCGGCGAATCACGCCGCTGGTAGAAACAACGCTGCGTCCAGAAGTTCTTACCAGTATTGGGGGGTTCGGAGGAGCGTTCGACATAACCCAAACCGGCAGAAAGCATCCAGTGCTAGTCTCCTCGACCGATGGGGTAGGAACGAAGGCCCAAGTAGCAGTTATGGCAGGTCAATATGAAACTATCGGCATAGATCTCGTAGCGATGTGCGTTGACGATCTCGTCTGCGTAGGAGCAGAACCACTTTTCTTTCTTGACTACATTTCTGTCGGAACATTAATTCCAGGCCAAATCGAATCAATCGTCAAAGGAATCAGTACGGGATGCAAAGAAGCAGGATGTGCCCTTATCGGTGGCGAAATGGCTGAACATCCAGGCTTGATGGAATCAGGAGAGTTTGAACTCGTAGGCTTCAGCGCAGGAGTCGTTGACAAAGAGGACATGATCACCGGCGATAATGTTATTCCAGGTGACACGATCATCGGATTACATTCCCCGGGACTTCGAAGCAACGGGTACTCCCTTGCACGAAAAGTGTTCTTTGATATTGCGAAGAAATCACTAAATGACCCTGCATGGGACAGCGCAGACGTAACAGTCGCCCAAGAACTTCTGCGTCCGTCAGTGATATACACACCAACAATTCTAAAAATACTGGAGCAGCACCCCATCAAATCAATAGCGCATATCACAGGAGGAGGGCTACCAGGAAACATCAACCGTGTACTAGCACCCAACACTGACGCTGAAATACTCAAAGAAAGTTGGGTTCCTCCTAAAATCTTCACAGAAATCCAATTACTTGGAAACATCGAACAGGATGAGATGTTCAAAGTTTTCAACATGGGAATAGGAATGACACTGATCGTTGATCAACAAAGTGCTGAGAGCACGCAGAAAATCATTGAATCGACTGGCCTATCATCAACCCGAATTGGAACTATAAGGGAAAATGGAACAGGTTCTGTCCAGATAATTTGAGTATGTGCGGGAAAGAATGACGGATTCAGGTAACTATCAGGCCGTAACTTACGATTACTGGAACACGCTCATTGCCGAAACAACCAATTCGTTAGACAGAAGAAGAGTCCTTTGGACGGAGATCCTATTCGAGAATGGCATTGAGGTGACACAACAGCAACTGGATAACGCGTTCACAGAAGGATGGAACTACTTTGACACCAATTGGAGAAACAATGTCCAATCCTCGTTAGACAAAGTAGTTAACGCAGCAATAACGAAACTCCCAGAAGGTATCACTACCGATATCAGAGCACAATTGACCGAAGCCTACCTAGAAGCATCGGAATCAACCCCTCGAAGCCTCCTTCCAGATGTTCAACAAACGCTCGAACACTTAAAAGAAATTGGTCTCCGGATAGGCGTGATATGCGATGTAGGAACAATCCCTAGCAGCCGTCTTCGTTCTTGGCTAAACGACCTGAGTGTGGATGAATACTTTGACTATTTTGGATTTTCTGACGAAATAGGTGTCTATAAACCCGACCCTAAAATCTTTAATGCAACACTTGCAGGCTTGGGGATCGACGAGCCATCTCGATGTATTCACGTGGGAGATTTAAAGAGAACAGATGTCGCCGGAGCACGAGCAATTAATATGACAACGGTTCGATACACCGGAGGACGAGACGACCCCGAAGATGGAGATGAAGCAGACCATGTAATCGAAAATCATCTCGAGATCGTCAATCTCTTTGCAGCTAGTTAACTAGATGCAAAATGTGGGATCACGTATTCTCCATATTGGCGAATTGTTTCCATTGCAATCTCATGAGGAATTCCACCCATCTGCATGATGCACATGATCTCGTCAGCTCCGGACCTTTCTAACTCAGCAACATAGCTGATTGCATCATCCCGATCGCCATATGCGTGATTTATGTTAAAGGGCCCTGTCGATGCGACCACTGAAGGTACGGGATGGCCGCCTTCAACCATGAAAGCCTCTACCCGCTCTTTAGCGTCGCGAACCGCGTCACGTATATCAACATCATCTGGAACAAGTTGCGGAAGAGGAGTTCCTATATTCCAATGCTGGATAGATTCCGCAAAAAATTTCTGGCCCCTAGCTCCAACCTGAAAAGCTTTCTCCGCGTCGTCAAGCACAATTGTCGGACAAAGCGCTGAAAGAAAATTAGTTGGTGTCGCTGAGATACAATCCTCATCATTTCTCGCAGTAATTGCCTCATCGTAGATTTTCCGCAACTCCCGAACCTGTGAAGGCCCGGAGAAGCCGAGAACAAGGGCACCTACTCCGTATTCCGCCGCAAGTTTGACCGTCTCATCTTTAGTGCAGGCCATGAAAAGTGGGGGATGTGGAAGCTGAACAGGCCGGGGAATAACTGATCTCGGCGATATCTCGATGCTTCCATTCCATTCAAAGATATCGTCCTGCCAACATCGGCTTAATATTTCTAACGATTCCTTTACCTGCGGGTAAGTATCTTCCTTATTAACACCGAACCCAGACATTTCCATCGCTGTCGCGCCTCTTCCCGCGCCAACATCCAATCGGCCACCGGAAAGGCTATCCAACATGCCGACACGTTCAGCTACACGAAGCGGATGGTTGTACCCGAAAGGCATACACACAACTCCATGGCCGATTCTAATTTTCGATGTCTTGGCGGCAACCCAGGTCAAAAAAACTTCTGGAGCACTCATATGTGCATAATGTTTCAGTCCATGGTGTTCAACCGCCCATACCCGATCGAAACCCATTTCTTCAGCGAACACTGCCTGGTCCACACAATTGAGAAGAGTTTCCCTTTCACCCTCAGCGGATACGTCTGAGCATTGGAACTCGAAAATAATTGAAAATTTCACAGTATTTTTCCCTCTGCATCAACCTAGTATCGCGCTTCAATGATCGTACATTTTGAAAGCGGAGAAAGCGATTCTAAATCTCAACCTATTATTGACACCGCCAGACAGACAAGAGCTCTAATCTAAGCATCCTCAGCCGATAGATCTTCGGATTCTGCATCAGTTGCCGAACCTTCGCTATCGCCTTGACTTTCCTGCTTGTCTTCTTTCACTGTCTCCTGCACTTGTTCAATAGGAACTCCGCAACCGAGAACATCCGGATCATCAATAATTTCAGCCGGTTCAGCATCATCGTCTTGGGTGCTAGTATCTTCTTCCGTCTCACCAGCTGGTTCAACGCTTTCGTCTGCCGGTTCATCCTCACCAGACATATCAGGTTGCCCTCCTGCAAGAATGACCTTCAAGTTCTCATCAGCTTGAATCCATTTATCCTTTGCAGCAGCTTTCTCTTCCGCTGAAAGGTTAGGGTTCTTCTCAGCGTCCTGTAACTCCTTAACCGCTGCGGCTTTCTCGCGCTCAGCTTTGCGAACATCATCCTGAGCTTTCTTTTCCTCTTTAAGCTTTTCCAATTCGCTATTGAACAACTCAATAGCGACATCTAGCTCTTTATTTTCTCTCATTCGTACCCTAAATCTCAAAAATGCTTCAAATATAAGCACTTAGAACCATATACAAAATTGCAACAGACACGAAGTGCTTCGTGTAATACAGTACTGGGCATCATAGCCATGTATGGTGTCGGTGATGGCATCTGACACTTTTTTTGATGGATTAAACCCAACGCAATTAGACGCGGTGACCCATAGCTCAGGCCCTCTTCTTATTGTCGCCGGAGCCGGATCAGGAAAAACACGAGTCTTAACTCATCGCATAGCCCACCTTATAAAAAATCTCGGGGTTTCCCCCTATGAGATCCTTGCAATTACGTTTACCAACAAGGCAGCTTCAGAAATGAAAGAGCGAGTCGGAGCGCTCGTTGGACCTGTCGCAGAAAACATGTGGGTTTCAACATTCCACTCAGCATGTGTCAAAATTCTCCGACGAGAAGGAGCAGCGCTAGGATACCCCTCATCATTTACAATCTATGATCAAGCAGATGCGATACGCCTCACCACCTACGTAATGCGTGATCTGAACATGGATACAAAACAGTATCCACCTCGCGGCGTTCACTCAGCTATCTCGAAAGCAAAAAATGAATTGATTAGCGCAAAAGCATTCGAACAACACGCTGAAACCTACGCTGATGAACAGGTCGCAGAGATCTATATTGAATATCAAAAAAGGCTTTTTAAATCGGCAGCGATGGACTTTAATGACCTTCTGGGAAATGCTGTTGCATTATTTCAAAAAAACCCGGAGATTCTTGACCAGTATCAGAATAGATTTCAACACATACTTGTCGATGAGTACCAGGATACGAACCCCGTACAGAACGAACTCGTTATCCAACTTTCAAGTAAAAACAGAAACGTCTGCGTTGTCGGAGACCAAGACCAATCAATCTACGCATTCCGTTCTGCCGATATCAGGAACATTATTGAATTCGAAACGAATTTCCCTGATGTCACAGTGATTCTTCTCGAACAGAATTACCGCAGCACACAAACAATTCTTGATGCCGCCAATTCAGTCATATCTAACAACCTGAGCCGCAAGCCCAAAAAACTATGGACTGCAGGAGACACAGGGGAAAAAATCGTCCGCTACAAAGCAGATGACGAAACTGAAGAAGCTCTCTGGGTCACAGGAGAAATCCAACGACTACACGAAGAAGAAGATGTTCCATGGAAAGACATTGCCGTGTTCTACCGAACCAACGCGCAAAGTCGTGTCATCGAAGAACAACTAGTTCGATCGCAAAAACCATACAAAGTTATCGGCGGAACCCGATTTTTTGATCGGAAAGAGGTCAAAGACGCACTCGCATATTTGAAAGTCGTCAGCAATCCAAACGATGAAGTCGCTATCAAACGAATCATCAACACTCCAAAGCGCGGAGTTGGCGACAGCAGCATCGCCAAACTTGAAGCCTTCGCAACTACTAATGACGAAAGCTTCATAGAAATGCTCGATCGCGCCCCAGAAGCGGGAGTGACAGGAAAAGCAGTCAGAGGACTAGAGCAATTTCGAAGGATCCTAGATCAAGCCCAGAGCTCCATCGATGAAGGACCGGCACAAGTACTACATGAAATCCTTGACGCATCGGGCTATATCACCGACCTTGAATCCCAACGATCAGTAGAAGCAGACAGCCGAATCGAAAACCTCGCAGAACTTATCGGAATGGCAGAAGGATTCGGAG
>PBIQ01000048.1 GCA_002720485.1 Acidimicrobiaceae bacterium | reverse complement strand
CCCGTGTAACAGCCCTTCGTGAAGCTAACACCTTTCGGTACCAAATTCGTCTCGGCAGGGATAATACCTTCAGTAAGTTCCGACCCCATTTTTGGAACTGCGTGAGTGATCCGGACATAGTCGTACTGGTCGCCGGTTCCGGTCGTGCATCCCTCTGGCGTAGTAGCTGTAGGGCCAATCAAATCAAAACCTTCAAGGCTTGCCCATTCAAGATCAGCGACAGATCCTGAATCCACAAAGCTCTCTTTAATTTCGTTAGCTCCTTCGCCCAAAATTCGAATGATTTCGCTTTGTGTGGTTTCAATGTCGCACTTAACGCGAATCTTGAATCTATTCAGCCGATCTAATGCGAGCCTTCCAAAACCTTGTTCCATATCCAGTATGTATTCTTCATTTGAAATTCGGCGAACTCTAAGCCATGCGCATAATTTGCCGTTTGGATTTAGCAAGAACGACCATGCTGATGAAAGATCCGTAAGGCTCTCGATATCTTGACTGAGTTGCCCTTGCAGGAATTCCGTAGAATCTGGACCTACACAACGTAAGTTATCTCTCTGCAGGACGTAGGCATGAGGTGTTTCTAGCAATCCGTCGACCTTAAATTTTGTCAGAACGACTCCTTTCGTATTTCAGTCATTTTTTCAGCAGGTTTAACTGCAGATAGAAGAGCTGCTGCTTTATTCCAGCATTCATGATATTCGCCCTCTGGGTCGCTATCAGCGACGATCCCTGCACCTGCTTGTACCGACGCAGTGGATTCAGTGATGACCATAGTTCTGATCGCTATCGCATTATCAACATTTCCTGATAGGTCGAAGTAGCCTACTATTCCGGCATATGGCCCTCGTTTTGTTGGTTCCAGGTCATCAATAACTTCCATAGCCCGGACCTTTGGAGCTCCCGAGACCGTCCCAGCTGGAAATGTTGCCTTGATAACGTCTATTGAAGTTTTTTCTTCCTTAAGCTTCCCTGAAATTTGTGACGTTAGATGCATCACATGGCTGTAGTTTTCCAGAGTCATCATCTCATCTATTTCGAGAGTCCCAAAACGTGAAACCCTACCTAAGTCATTTCTCGCTAGATCAACAAGCATGACATGTTCTGCTACTTCTTTTGGGTGCTCTCTAAGTTCAGCGGCAAGTTTCCTATCCTCTTCTTCACTCCGTCCACGGGCACGAGTACCTGCGATCGGGCGGGAGATCACTCGATCACCCAAGACCTGCACCATTGGTTCGGGGGAACAACCAACCAAAGTTACTTCATCATGACGGACATAATACATGTATGGGCTGGGGTTGGTTTGCCGAAGGACCCTATAGACGTCAAAAGAATCAGCTTTGAGTGTGAAATCATATCGCTGCGACAAAACAACTTGGAAGATATCTCCAGCCAGAATATGTTCTTTCGCTACTTCAACGGCGTGACAATATTCAGCTTTTGTCATCGTGGATACAACTGAGGGAAGTTCGCCATCAAGGACTGGAGGCCCAAGAAGCGGCTCGTGAATTGCTCTAGCCCCATCCTCTGCTAGACGCGTTAGCCGATTTACTGCTTCGTCATAAGCAACTTCAATTTCCGTCTGAGAACTTTCACGCGAAACTATGGCGTTGGCAATTAAAACAACTCGCTGCTTCCAATGATCAAAGACAGCTAACTCTCCGATGACTGAAAGAATAGAATCAGGTATAGATAAATCATCGTCGGGGACATTAGGTAAATCTTCGATCTCACGGACTAAGTCATATCCTATGTAACCCATTATTCCGCTATGCATTGGTGGTAGGTCTTCAAGAGCAGGTGATATCAATTCATTTTGTAGTTCGTTAATGAATCCCAATAGCTTCCCATCATTGGGAATCTCAACAGGAGGATTACCTAAGACCTCAATATTTCCATTTTTTTTTGTAATCGTAAGTAGCGGGTTTCTTCCAATGAAAGACCACCGGCTCCATCGTTCTCCGTGCTCAACGGACTCGAGGAGGAAACCATGGCCATCCCCGACAACTCTCGTAAATGCGGCGACAGGAGTTATGTAATCAGCTACGAGTTCTTTCCAAACAGGTATAACTGTGTACTCTTTTGCTAATTCGCTGAATTCCTCTAGCGTGGTGGTCATATTATAGGTAAAGCCCAGTGGACCCTTGGTCAAGCCGTTCGGCCGCCACGGCGTGGATATCACGCTCTCGAAGAATGATGTAGTCCTTACCACGCACTTCCACCTCGTAGCGGTCTTCGGGGTTGAAAAGGACCTGATCTCCTATCTCCATACTCCGAACGTTAGGCCCAGTAGCCTTTACTTCCGCCCAGGCTAAACGGCGAGAAACTTGGGCTGTCGCAGGGATAAGTATTCCGCCCGTAGACCTTCGCTCTCCTTCCTCAGTGGGAATTTCAACAAGAATTCGGTCATTCAACATCTTTATTGGTAAGCGTTCAGAAGGGGACGGAGAATGTGCTCTTTTCTCCTTATCTCGTGTTTTTTTTACCCTTCCGTCGGAAGCTGCTTTTTCCTTATTTTCGGTTGAAGGTGTTTCAGTTGTGCTCACGATGCTCCAAGGTATCGGCTAATCATTAAAGTATCGACTATCGATCGATTTTGTAGTGTTTTTGTGTATTTAATTCCTCTTAAAGGTTGGCCTTACAGGCACGCTATGGCTGTGGAGGTATTCCTTCACCTCAGCGATACTTAATTCTCCAAAGTGAAAGACGCTTGCTGCTAGGAGCGCATCAGCAGAGCCTAAGGTTACCCCTTGCAGGAAATCCTCTAGGTCACCTACACCTCCGCTGGCAATGATCGGGATATTTGTAGCTGTTGATACAGCATTTAAAAGCTCACAATCAAAGCCATCTTTTGTTCCGTCTCTATCCATGGACGTGAGGAGGATTTCTCCTGCCCCGAGTCTTTCCCCCATCTGGGCCCACTCTACTGCATCGAGCTGCGTTGGGGTCCGCCCTCCATTGATGTATACCCCGTATCCGCTTTTTGTAGGTTGAGCGACATCTTCTGTATTCTTTCGAGCATCAATTGCGAGAACTACGCATTGGTTGCCGAATTCTGAAGCAATTTCGGAGATGAGTTCTGGACGGTTTACAGCTGCCGTGTTCACGGAAACCTTTTCTGCTCCTTCACGAAGAAGTTTTCTTGCATCCGATACTGTGCGAATGCCGCCGCCAATTGTAAAAGGAATGAATACTTTTTCTGCACATCGGCGAACTAGCTCATACACCGTCTCCCTGTTATCAGATGAAGCAGTTATATCAAGGAAAACAAGTTCGTCTGCTCCTTCCAAGTCGTATTGAGCGGCAAGTTCAACTGGGTCACCTGCGTCTACAAGGTTTACAAAGTTTGTTCCTTTCACAACTCGGCCGTCGGATACGTCCAAACAAGGGATAATTCTAATAGATTTCATAATTTCTCTTGAGGGGATTCTTGACAGGCTTGAAGTGCTGAGGATAGGTCAATTCTTTTTTCGTATAGGGATTTCCCTATAATTACGCCTCCTAGTTTTCGGCCATCGGCCTCGAGATCTAGGAGGGTATTTATATCATTAAGAGTACCTACGCCTCCGGAAGCTATTATTTCGAGATCTGTTGAAGCGACTACGTCTTCAAGACCAGCAGTGTCGGGACCAAGGAGGGTTCCATCGCGCTCTATCTCTGTCACTATCACTGCATCGACACCTGATTCTTCGAATTGTTTTGCCATTTGTGTGACTCGAAGATTGGTATTGTCCTTCCAGCCTCGTGTAGCTACTATTCCGTTTCTTCCGTCTAGGCCTAGCGCTACCCGATGGCCTAGACGGGTGAGGTCTTCGATTAGCCTTGGATTTTCAACAGCTGCTGTTCCTATTACGACTCGCTCTACCCCGCTATCGTAGAGCGCCTTTGCTGAGTCGATGCTTCTAACCCCTCCACCTGTTTGGATCGGTATTGGTAATGCAGCAGCTATATGTGAAATGATTTCTCGATTCTCTGGATTGCCTGTGCGCGCAGCGTCAAGATCAACAACATGAATCCATTCTGCCCCTTCAGATGCGAACTGTAGGGCTTGTGATATGGGGTCCTCGCTGTAAATTTTTTCAAGGTCATAATCTCCTTGGTGTAGTCGGACACATTTCCCGTTCACAATGTCAATAGCAGGATAGATAACGAAACTCATTATGTTCCTTCACATGACGTAACGAAATTTTTTAAAAAAGTCTTTCCGGCGTCACTAGATTTTTCCGGATGGAATTGTGTGGCAAAAATATTCTTTGATTGTACTGCAGCAACCACATCGCTTCCATAGTTACATGTAGCAGCGACTATCTCATTGGTTGGGGATATCTCTGCAGCGTATGAGTGAACGAAATAAAACCACTTTCCATCTAAGTCATTCAGCATGGGAATAGGCTTTGGAACATGTATAGCGTTCCATTGCATTTGTGGACGTTTGACGCTTTCCGGAAGTATCCGAACTTCTCCGGGGAGGACCCCCAATCCTCGATGCTTTGGGGATTCTTCTGACTTTTCGAAAAGCAGTTGCATCCCGATACAGATACCTAAAAATGGACGTTGGGATTCGATCGCGTCCAAGGCCATCTTGTCGACACCTGTTGTGCGAAGAGCATCGACACATTTCCCAAAATTTCCGACTCCTGGCAGTACGACGCCATCGGCTTTTCTAACTACTTCAGCCTCTGAGGTGAGAATTGCATGACCCCCTACGCTCTCTAGGGCTTTCTGCGCTGATCTTAAGTTCCCGATGCCATAGTCAAGCACCGCAATCGTCGGCATATTTATAGAACACCCTTGGTTGATGGTATTTGACTTCCACGAACTCGAACAGCATCTGACAGGGCACGGGCCATGCTTTTGAATAGCGATTCAATAATGTGGTGAGTGTTCTTGCCTCGGACTAGAACTTGATGGACGGTAACATCTGCACAGCTCACAAATGCTCGCCAGAACTCCTCGACCAATTGCGGGTCGAATGGAGGGTCACTCAAGATTTTTTGACCAGGGGGGTCTATCTCATAATGTAGAAATGGTCTGCCCGATAGGTCTAACGCCACTTCAACAAGTGCTTCATCAAGGGGACAAGCGGCAGTTGCGAATCTTTGTACACCTGCTTTGTCTCCGATGGCTTCTTTGAAACATTCACCAATGGCGATTCCAACATCTTCGACCGTATGGTGAGCGTCTATCTCTAGATCTCCTTTGGCATCAACGGCAAGGTCAAAGCCGCTATGTCTGCCTAGTTGATCGAGCATATGATCGAAGAACGGTATGCCGGTGGAAATCTCTGTCTTTCCGGTGCCGTCAATTGTTAATGAGACACTGATTTCTGTTTCTTTGGTAGTCCGTGAATTCTGCGCTGTTCGTTGTTCCATTACTACAGTATTGCTTCAAGATGCTCAAGAAACGAGTTATTTTCTTCTGGAGTTCCAATTGTTACCCTCAGACAGCCTTCAAGCCTTGGCCATGTTGAGCAGTTTCTCACGAGAACCGACCTTTCAAGTAGCGCTTCCCATAAGACTTCGCCAGTAATTTTTGCTTCAGGTGTTGGACGGAAAAGTATGAAATTAGCACCACTTGGCCATTGTTGAACTGGAAGGCTATCGAATTTCTCTGCAATTCGCTTTCTTTCATTCACTAGAAGCTCTACGCGGGAATGCATATCTGAAATGTGTCGCAAGGCAAGCGACCCAGCAATCTGTTTGAATGAGTCAAGATGATATGGCAAAAGGACGGTTTTCATACTTTCGACAATTTCTTCCGGCGCAACCACATAGCCCAGTCGTACCCCAGCCATGCTCCATGTTTTTGAAAAGGTTTTTGTTACAGCTATATGTGCACCGTCGCGAATGAGATCGATTGCTGTCCAATCAGAAAATTCACCATATGCCTCATCAATGACTACCAAGGTTCCGATTTCTGAAAACTTGTCAATGATGGACTTCACAAATTCTCTTGTGGAAACTACTCCGGTTGGATTATTTGGCGAACACAAGAACAGTACGTCTGGTTCTTGCATGAGTACACTGTCGACAGTTTCTTCTCCTATGCCAAAATCTTCGTTGCATTCTCCAACGATCACCTCGGTACCAGTAAGAGTTGAGATGTGGGAATGAAGAGCATAGGTCGGTTCAAAGACTGATGCTTTTCTTCCAAATCCTCCATATGCAAGAAGTAAGCTCTGAAGGATCTCATTAGAGCCGTTAGCAGCCAGTACCATGTCGGGGTCTACATTGTGGAAATCTGCTATGTCTCGATGTAGCTGTGTTGCCATACGATCTGGATAACGGTTCCAGCCGACCTTGAGGAGTTCTCGATTTAGGTCTTCCATCCATTCTTTGGGAGGTGGCATAGGGCTTTCGTTAGTATTAAGTCGGATGTCGACATCAACTTGCGGCGAGTGGTATCCCTCCAACCGAGAGAGGTCATCCCGTATTTCTGGCAAACCCATTACACGTCCTCCAGTCGAACTCGTATCGAATCAGCATGACCTGAAAGGCCTTCAGATTCAGCGATCTCGATAACGCTTTTCCCAAGATCCATGAGAGCAGGAGCATCTAAAGAAATTATGTGTATGTCTTTACAAAAATCAGCAACAGTTAAGGCTCCAGCGAAACGAGCACTTCCATGTGTTGGAAGCACATGAGATGGCCCAGCGACATAGTCGCCCACTGATGCGGGTGACATACTTCCCAAGAAAACAGCGCCAGCATTTTGCAAAAGATCGAGAAGTTTCGTTGGATCAGATGTCATTAGTTGTAAATGCTCAGGGGCGACAGAGTTTGCAACCTTCATAGCCTGATGTGAGTCCTTCACCAGAACGGCATACCCCTCATTTGCAAATTTCTCAGCGATCATCTCTGCACGGTTTGAATCAGAAACCATCGTTTCCAACTCCAATAGAATTTCATCAATCACTTTTTGTTCCCAGCTAATAAGCCAGGCGAGCCCATCTGGCCCATGCTCAGCTTGTACGATTAAGTCGATAGCAGCATACTTAGCTTCTGCACTCTGGTCAGCAATGATAACTATTTCAGAAGGGCCGGCGAAGGAAGAGGCAACCCCGACATCACCTGCTACTTGTCTTTGAGCGGTCGCTACATAAATATTTCCTGGACCTACGATGACATCCACTGCTGGAATCGTTTCTGTCCCATAAGTCATCGCAGCTATAGCCTGTGCTCCACCAATCGCATAAACAGACGTTACTCCTGCGATCTTGGCTGCTGCTAGTGTCGCTGGGTTAACTGACCCAGATGCATCTGGGGGGACACAAACTATAACCTCACTTACGCCTGCTACTTTAGCCGGAATAGCCGTCATGAGTAGCGTGGAGGGGTACGCCGCTCTTCCACCAGGAACATAGCACCCTGCGCGAAGCACAGGTTGATGCCTAGTCTCTACGGTAATTCCATCATCAGTTGTAGTCTCTCCCTCCAAAGTCTGAGTTCGATGAAATTTCTCTATACGATTCGCTGCGACCTGAAGAGCTTCTCGTAACTCATTCGGTATGGAGTCTAAGGCTGAGGCTATTTCAGATTCAGGCACAGCTAGGAATTCGGGAGCCCTTCCATCATATTTTTCGGCATAGTGAATCAGCGCCTTGTCCCCTCTGCCTCTTACAGCTGAAATGATCTCAGAAACTAATTCTTCTGGAGCTAAGTCATCCAAGTTGGGACGCGGTAGCGACGCAATGATCTCATCATCAGCAACTCTGGTAAGGTCGAGTTTGTTTAACATAACGTCTACGGTATACGAGGGAAAGGCTACTTGGGGAGCTTTAACTTCTAGGAGTGAGATTATGGAAAATATTGATGACAAACGTGAGCAAGGTTTAGCTGAAATCTCATCTGCAGGTTTTCAAATTGATGATCTGATTTCCCGAATTGTTACTGTTGCGAAGGATATGGAGCTATCCGCTTTCGAAAGCTGCGCCCATGAATTATTTGAAGTTGAGCGGGCATTAATTTCAGCAAATCGAAGGCTACGTAGGGCCGCTGCTGACCTTAGAACGTGAAAGCCGTGGGACAGAAGTAATTCAAGGTACATTCATCACAATTTGGTTTTCGAGCAAAGCAAACGCGCCTCCCATGGAGAATGACCCGTAAGCTGAACTCCCCTCGTTCCTGCGCCGGCAGCATTGGGTTGAGCGTTAACTCGATTTTTACAGGGTCAGTCTCTTCCGTGATGCCTAAACGCCGCGATAGTCGACCCACATGTGTATCGACAGGAAGGCCCGGAAGCCCAAGGGCAACACTTCGAACAACATTTGCTGTTTTTCTCCCGACTCCTGGTAAAGAGATGAGATCGCTCATCGATTCAGGAACTTGGCTGTCAAATTGGTCTACTAGCCGCTGAGCCATTCCAACAAGATTTTTTGCTTTACTTCTGAACAGGCCGATGCTATTAACATAAGTTTCGACTTCCTCTATGTCCGCTACCGACAATTCCTCGGGACTGGGAAAGCGTTTAAATAAGGCCGGTGTCGCCTTATTTACAGATACGTCAGTGGCCTGCGCTGAGAGAATAGTTGCAGCTAAAAGCTCGAATGAATTTTTGAATTCCAGTTCACATTCAGCATCGGGATATTCAACCTTTAATTCTTGATGAGTTCGCTTGCAGCGACCTTGTGCTGTTCTTGGTCTTGCCATAATTTCAACATACAGCAGGCGATGCCCGATAGTTTGGAGATATGGCAATTGTTATCTCTTCTTCCACACCTCGGGGCTTTGTTCTATCGATCACAGTTACAGATGGGCATGACCGAACAAACCTGAATCAAGAAATAAGTGAATTGCTGAATAGCGCTGAAGTCTCAGAACTCCATAAAGGAGATGAAATCCAACTTTGGATAGAGAATGTTGAAGATAACGATAATGGACTTATCGCTTCTACCGGCTTCTCCCCATATCGCGATCTCGTGCAACTTCGATGCTCTTTACCTGTGCAAGAGTCAAGACTAACGACTCGGAGTTTCGAGTTGGGAGTCGACGAAGAGGATTTTCTGCTAGTCAATCGCAGAGCTTTCGCCTGGCATCCAGAACAGGGTGATTTAGATGAATCAAGTTTTGCGAAACTAAAAATCGAATCGTGGTTTGACTCAGAGGGGTTCCTTCTCTACGAGCTAGAGAATCGCATTGCCGGATTTTGTTGGACCAAAATACATGTCGACCATTCACCGCCTCTTGGTGAAATCTTCGCTATTGCGATTGATCCTGATTATCACGGTAGAGGATTAGGGATGCCGATGACTGAAGCAGGCTTAAACTATCTGCACTCGAAAGGTATAGAAACAGGGATGCTGTACGTTGAGTCTGATAACGCTGCTGCGCTTAGAACATATGAGAAGATAGGGTTCACGCATTTTCTCACTAACCGTGCATTTCGATACTGTGTATAGAATCTGGTAAGAGAAGATATCGTCGAACCTATATGGCTAAGAAGAAAAGCGGCATACCCATGGGCCTTGAGAGAGGCAATCTCCCTGAAGGTGAGGAGAAGTATGAGGCAGTGCGTGAAATGTTTGACCGGATTGCCCCTCGGTACGATTTAGTGAACAGAATTATGACCTTCAGGCTTGATGTTCGCTGGCGGAAAAAAACTGTTAAAGCACTCTCTCTGCCACCTGAATCAATAGTGATTGATCTCGCATGTGGAACGGGTGATTTCTGCGTTGAATTGGAAAAGGCCGGAATGGTTCCATTGGGCTTCGATTTTTCCTTCGGAATGCTTGAAGCTTCCCGATCTTTTTCGCAGCTCTCGCAGGCAGATGTTCTTCGTTTACCCATTCGGGAAACTGCAATTGACGGAGTAACCTGCGGATTTGCTTTGAGAAACCTCACTGAACTTCCTGCATTTTTTGAAGAAGTCAGTCGCGTGCTTAGGCCAGGTGGGAGAATCGGGTTTTTAGATGTTGCCGAACCTGAAAATCGTCTTTTGAAATGGGGGCATCATTTATATTTCGACCGCATTGTGCCAAAAGTCGGAGCTTTGATTTCCGATAAGTCTGCCTATTCGTATCTTCCACGATCATTTTCTTACTTGCCGCCTTATCAGGAGATAATTACCATGATTGAAAGGGCGGGATTTGGACAAGTTGAGCGAAAGCTATTTGCTCCAGGTTCGGCCCAATTGTTTACTGGAGAAAAAATCTAGGTGATTTCGTGAAGTCAGGCCTACACCACATTGCTTTGAACGTTACAAATCTAAAAATTGCTGTTGATTTTTATTTGAAATTTTTTGCACTTCATGAAGTTCCCAAACCAACTGATAGGGTCGGTGCTTGGCTTCAAGCCGATGACGGAAGACAAATTCATCTTCGAGAGGCAGAAGTTCCTGAAGACAATGGGCAACATCTGGCACTACTCGTAGAAAATATTCACGAAACATGCAAATCGCTTACTGACGCTGGAATAGCTGTAACCCCGCCTAAACCAATCGGATCTTCCCTTCAGTCATTCCTCCATGACCCCGCTGGAAACCGTCTTGAAATCCATCAAACTGCTTAAATCAAAGCCCTATCACTAACCCTGTCGAAAGTAGAAGCCCAGCCAGTAGATGAAGTTTTGCTGTATTTTCAAGGATTTTTATAAGGTCTTGTGAACTCTCCTTGGCATAGATATTGTAAATCAATCTCAGGCAGAGGGGAAGAACAGCAACAGCTATGAGTGAAAGAAGCGTGTATAGAAAAGCTATGACCACATACGTGCCGACTGCCCCCAAGAGCATAAGGGCATAAAGCACTTGGGTTTTTGACTTTCCAAGTCGAACAGCAAGTGTTTGCTTACCGGTCTTCGAATCAGTTTCAATATCCCGAAAATTGTTTATTACTAAAAGTGCCGAAGCTAATAGGCCGACAGGGATACTACAAATAATTGACTGTGTTTCTATCGTTTCTGTTTGAGCAAAAGCGGATCCAACTGTTGCGACTAATCCGAAGAAAATAAATACAGAAACTTCACCATAACCGGAGTAACCATATGGGGTGGAACCTCCTGTGTAAAACCAAGCAGCTAAAATAGCTACGAATCCGACAGCAACCAGCCAAAGGCTCGTGATAGCAGCAAGAATAAATCCAGCTATGGCGGCTATTAGAAATGATAAGGCAGCTGCGAATTTCACTTTGCTGGGTTCAACCAGCTTAGAACCTACCAGCCTTCTTGGGCCTAGCCTCTCTTGATCAGTTCCCCGAACACCATCGGAGTAGTCATTCGCATAATTAACACCTATTTGAAGAGCTACCGATACCGAAAGAGCAAGAAGAAATCTTAGAAGCTTAAAGTCCGTTTCGACTGATGAAGTCCCTACGAGAACTGGAACAATCGCAGCTGGAATAGTTTTCGGACGCGCACCTTCTATCCATAAGCCGAGTTTCTTTGTGGGCTGCATCAAAGGCCTTAGGAAGTAGCTCCCCCAAGTATCGCTTTTACTTCAAGGAACTCTTCGAGGCCATGCGTTCCCCACTCTCGCCCGTTTCCAGATTGTTTATATCCACCAAATGGAGCATTAAAGTCAGGACCGGCACCGTTGACATGCATATTTCCAGTTCGTATTTGGCGCGCTATTTCAACGGCTCGTTCGTGACTGCCTGAGATATACCCTGAAAGGCCATAGACTGTGTCGTTTGCAATCGAAATAGCTTCTTGATCATCTTCATAACCGATTAGGGATAACACCGGTCCAAAGATTTCCTCTTGAGCTATTTGCATATCATTGGTGACATTCGCAAAGAGTGTAGGTCTGACGTAGTAACCCTTCTCAAGCCCGTCAGGCCTGCCTAGCCCTCCACAAACCAGTTCAGCTCCTTCATCGATCCCAGCTTGAATTAAGGCTTGGATTTTGTTCCATTGAGCTTCTGAAACAACAGGGCCGATTGTAGTACCATCACTTGTAGGGTCCCCTACAGATACCGCTTCCATTGATGCTTTAGCAATTGCTTTTGCTTCTTCCATCTGTGAATTAGGGACAAGCATTCTTGTGCCTGCATTACAGGACTGGCCAGAATTCATGCACATGCCGAAAGCATCTCTTCCCACAGCTTCTTGAAGGTTTGCGTCATCGAGAATGATATTGGCTGATTTTCCGCCTAATTCCTGAGCGACGCGCTTTACTGTTGGTGCAGCATTTTTTGCTACTTCTATTCCTGCCCGAGTTGATCCTGTAAATGACATCATATCTATACCGGGGTGGCCAGATAGATAAGCTCCTACAGTGGGGCCATCTCCGTTTACAAGATTGAAGACGCCTGCGGGAACACCGGCTTCGTGCATTATTTCTGCGAAGATGATTGCATTTAATGGAGCAATTTCAGATGGTTTTAGAACCATGGTGCAGCCAGCTGCCAAAGCTGGTGCGACTTTGCATGCGATCTGATTGATTGGCCAGTTCCAGGGTGTAATCATTCCCACGACACCGACAGGCTCCTTAACGATAAGATTTTTTCCTTGCTGTTCTTCGAATTGAAATTCAGCTAGTACTGTTGCGGTTGTTGCAAAGTGAAATAGGCCTGTACCAGCTTGAGCGGCTTTTGCTAGACCGTTTGGAGCTCCCATCTCAGAGGTAATCGCGGTTGCGAGATCTTCCGACCGTGCCCCAATAATTTCAGTGATCTTGTTAAGTAAGTCCATTCGTTCTTCAACTGAAGTCTGGGAAAACGAATGAAATGCTTCCTTCGCAGCAGTAACCGCAGCGTCAATATCACTTTGGTTCCCTAGGCTAATTGTTCCTATAGCCTCTTCGGTAGCAGGATTAATGACGTCAACGGTGTCTGACCCAGAAGGATCAACCCATTCGCCGTTTATGTAGAATTTTTCGTTATTGCTCATCTTCCTCTTCCTTTATCGCCTGGTAAAAGACTACACGTTGGCTCTAATCTCTAAAAATTAAATTAAGGGCCCTGAAGGAAATCTATGGAGTTTTGGCACTTACTCAGGAGAAGAGGATCATTAGGCTGCTTTTTCTAAAATGTGAACTCCGCAGGCTGAACCGAGACCAATAACATGCGCTAGACCTACTTTCGCTCCTTCAATCTGCCTGTCACCCGCTTCTCCTCGTAAATGCATGACGATTTCATGAATGTTTGCGATTCCGGTAGCAGCAATGGGGTGTCCTTTCGATTGCAAACCACCTGATACGTTAACAGGCTTTGTTCCGTCACGCCATGGGGCTCCAGATTCGAAAAAATCGACTGCTCCGCCTTGTTCACAAAGCATGAGATTGTCGTAGTGCACTAGTTCTGCGGTAGCAAAACAGTCATGGAGTTCAACTAGGTCTAAGTCTTCGGGCCCAATGCCTGCTTGTTCGTATGCCTGTGTTGCTGCGTTACGAGTGAGGGTATTGACGTCCGGAAGGATCTGGCAGCCCTCTTCCCAAGGGTCAGAAGTCAGCACTGATGCGGAAATCTTGATGGCTCTCTTCTGAACTTCTGCTGGCATGGATTTCTTTTTTTCATCATTTACTACAATCATTGCAGCTGCCCCATCACAATTGCCCGAACACATTGGTCGGGTATTTGGGTATGCAATCATGACATCGTTCATGATTTCATCCAGCGTGAATCTCTTTTGATATGCAGCAAGAGGATTTAATGTTGAGTGTGCGTGGTTTTTCTCAGAAATGCGTGCGAAAAGCTCAAAGCTTGTTCCCCCATATTTGTGGCCGTACTCCATTCCTACTTGGGCAAATACGCCTGGCATAATGTTGGTTCCGATACGACCTTCGGTTGAACCAATCGCTCCAAATCGGCCGCTTGGTTCCCATGTTTCTGATTGAGGTTTCGGGCCTCTCTGCCCAAGCAGCCCAGCTCCGGCCAGTTTTTCGACCCCTACTGCCATACCGACATCGGCTTCTCCAGCCTTGACAGCCATTATCGCCACACGAAGCGCTGTTGCTCCAGTAGCGCAGGCATTGGAGACGTTAAAGACAGGAACGCCGGTTTGGCCAATTTGTTTCTGTAGCTGCTGCCCAATTCCTGCTCCTGCGTTCATCAAATTTCCAACACCTAGAACCCCTATGTCGGACATTGTCATTTCCGCGTCACGAAGAGCGGCAACGCTAGCTTCAGAGGCTAAATCAACCACGTCCTTTTCAGGATGTTTGCCGAATTTTGTCATGTTAGAACCTATTATCCAGATGTCTTCCGATCCCATTACTTGCTCCTTTTGTGTTTATTGCGCTGGGGTAAAGCCAAACGCTATTGCTTCAGTTCCTTCACTGTCTTCGCCCATGGAATATGTTGTTAATTCCACACTCATTCCGAGTTGGACTTTCTCTGGGGTGGGGTCCACCCCAATGAGAGTGCATCTGACTGGGGTACCATCACAATCCACAACTGCTGAAACATACGGTACGGGACCCATTTCAACAATTGTGAAACTTGTGACCACACCAGATGATGCAACTTTTACTTTCGTAAATTGGTCACCAAAACAGCATGAACAAGCATTTCTTCGATCAAAGTACCTTGCTTGACACTGATTACATTCGTTGGCCATAAGGTACGGTTCCTCTCCTAGAACAAGATAGTCAACGAAAGGAATCTGCTTTATTAATGCTGTGTTGTCTGATTCGTTCATCAAATCTCCATTTGCTCTATCTGATCTTAGCGCGTTTTTATGTTTGGTAATCAAGTGGCCCAACTACCGCGATGAACCACCTCATCAAATCCCCTCTTTGGGCGATCTACAGACTTGCTTCTTCTCTGCTGATTATCCGCGTACCCTAAGGCAATGGCGCCAATAGATTTAAATCTCTTTGGAACCTCGAACTTGGTTTTAACATTATCTTCGTGGTCAAAAAGCCCGAAAAATAAGGCCCCTAGGCCTCTCGCCTCAGCTCCCAAAAGAATGGTCATTGCTGCCATCCCCCCATCTACCCACCAATATGGGGTTTTCCATGCTGAAACATGGCCGCCAAGCCCACTTGTTTTCTTGTCATCCTCCGAGTACCGTTCGATATAACGCTCAGGATCGACCCAAACCAATATAAGAACTGGGGCGTTGAACAAGTTTGGCCAGGGAAAGCTATCTCGATTTTCAGTGTCTAAGGTAGTTTCCCAGTACTCCCCTATGTCACTTTCTTCTAAGAGTAAGAACTCAATTCCTTGAGTGTTTCCAGCTCTCGGAGCAAACCGAGCCAAGCTCACCAACTCATCAACAAGTTCTGCATCAACTGTCTGATCTGTGAAACTCCGAGACATTCTTCGACCTCTCACAAGTTGAGGAAAGTTCGAAAAGTCTTGAGAATAGTTATCGGCCAAGTTTCTCTAAGCGCTCTGCCATCGCCCAGGCGAGTGCAATCAACGTATCGCCATTCTCAACTTGAACTGCTTTCAAAAGATCTTGAACGTCTTTGCTAACTTTGTCTTCTTTGAGACTTTCGTAGTCGAAAATTCGAGGAGTGGAACCATCGCCTAGAGCAATAAACGTCCGGTCGTCATATGCAAGTGAGGAGACTCCAAATCGCTTTGAGAATCTTGTTCCCCAAGCTCTCTCTTCCCCAGAAACCTTGTGCCCAGGCCTTGGAAGCTCATCTTCCAAATCGCTGAAGATTTCAAATGCGCCTGGGTTTATTAGTTGAGTCCCAAACACTACGTCTTCATCAGGAAAGGCCATTAAAGCCCTATGGTAGATTTCGGACATTAGAGATCGTAGAGTTGTCGACCGCTTGTTGGTCCGTTCGATAGAGGCCAATCCCATGACTACAGCGGGCGTTCCACCTATTCGTTCCAACGTGTAGAAAACATAACCACGTAATTTATCGTTTTCTCGAGCTGTAGTGAGTAGGACCCATTCTTCGGCCTGCTTTGAGAGTAGACCCATTGAAAAATCACAGGGAGATTCTGCAGCAACCGCTTCTAACTCACCCAGCTCAGCATCTGTTACTGCTGTGCAATCCTTTGTTTCTATTTCGAATGCCATAATTCTCCGCAAGGGCACTACTAATCGACCTCAAGTTCTATTTCAGCCTGATTTGGGTTTTTATGCAACTTGAGATCTACTGAATTGATTCAGCTCCGAGGAGAACACGTATCTCGCCTAGTAAACCCGAATGGGGCTCTACTCGGAACTCTGGCCCCAACCAGATTTTTTTGTCGCCTAGGTGAAGATATACGTCACAATCCCCGTCGTGATCTTTCAGCAGATCGGACAAGTGTTCAAGATCCTTTCCGGTTACTCCTGCAGGTGGAACTCGGATTTCTAAGGATGTCAAAGCTGAGTTTGAATCTGTTTCAAGCTGATTAATATCAAGACAAATGAGTTTGATATTATCATCGCGTTTATCGATGCGTCCGGTTAGAAGTATTGGCTGATCTTCATTGATCTTATGGCCAATCTCTGCCATGACTTTTGTAAATACGATAACCTCGACTGTCCCCTCAAGATCCTCAAGAGTAAAGCTTGCCATCAGTTCTCCTCGGCGAGTCCACTTCTTTTGAAGATCGGTCACCACCCCTCCTGCATTGACAATCTTTCCTTCTTCAAAGGAGCTCCCTGATGAGGAGGTAAAGTCGCATTTTCTTCTTAAGACCTGTTCGTAGCCGCCAAGTGGATGTTCCGAGATGTACCTGCCTAGCATTTCCTTTTCGTATGCGAGACGTTGAGATTTCTCAAATTCAATTTCTGGAATTTCTATCTTCTCATCAAATATGGTTTCTGATTCCTCTGGAGCATCAAATAGGGTCATGACACCCATATCACGTTCACGTCTTCGACCTACTACTTGTTCGACGATTCGCTCATATACTCCAAGTAGACCTTGCCTCGTATGGCCGAGGCCATCGAAGGCACCGCCTTTTATGAGTGCCTCCAATGCACGTCTATTCAGGACCTGCATATCAACTCTTTCACAGAAGTCATAAAAACTTTCGAAGGGTCCGTTACTATTTCGTTCTTCAAGTAGGAGCTTCACAAGGCCTTCGCCTACATTTCGTATAGCTGAAAGGCCAAAGACGATGCTTCCTTTCCCATCATCAGATCGAAGTTCAGGGAAATAGTTCATTTCTGCCCTATTGACATCTGGCACGACAACATCGATACCCATCATCCGGCATTCGTTAAGATAGACAGCTGGTTTGTCTTTGTCTTTTTTAACACTGGTTAGAAGCGCAGACATATATTGCATTGGGTAGTTGACCTTTAAAAACGCTGTCTGATACGCAATTAAGCCGTAGCCATAGCTATGACTTTTATTGAATGCATAGTCTGCAAACTGTGAAATAGTGGCGAAAACTTCAGTTCCAAGATTTCTGTCGTAGCCATTTTCAACCATTCCAGTAACAAAACGTTCACGCTCTTTTTCCATCGCTTCGCGGATTTTTTTACCCATCGCCTTTCGGAGCGAATCAGCGTCAGCCAGTGAATAGCCTGCGAATTTCTGAGCTACCCGCATTACGCTCTCTTGATAGATCATTAACCCATAGGTGTCAGCCAGTAATTCTTCAGCATCAGGGTGAAAATATTGGATAGGCAGGCGCCCATTTTTCCGGTCAGCGTAATCATTATGCATGTTAGCTGCCATGGGACCGGGTCTGTAGAGGGCCACGAGCGCAGCAACATCTTCAAATTCTGTCGGAGCAAGCGAACGCATCAATGATCGCATGGGTGGTGATTCAAGCTGGAAGACGCCAATTGAATTTCCAGCGGCAAGCATCTTGTATGTCTTTTCATCGTCTAATGGGACTGCATCAATATCGAGGTCTTCCCCAGTCGTTGATTTGATCAGCTCAAGCGTGTCACTTATGACGTCTAGATTGCGTAAACCAAGGAAATCCATTTTAAGAAGACCAAGGTCTTCGACTGCTTGCATTTCATATTGCGTGACTACAGGCGCTTCTTCAATGTCTTTTCCTTTTTCCGGTTTTCGCTGGATAGGAAGATACTCTGTTAGAGGTTCTTTTGTAATCACCACTCCGGCAGCATGGACTGAATCTTGACGCCTAAGGCCTTCAAGTCCTAAAGCAACGTCGACTACTTCCTTTACTTCTGGGTCTGCATTAACCATGTCACGGAGTTCGGCTGCGGATTTGAAGCCGTCTAGATATTTCTCATCTTTTTGGAGGCAGGCATGTAGCGGGGTATCTCTTCCCATGACATTGGGAGGAATTGCTTTTGCGATTCTGTCACCAAGAGCATATGGCTTATCGAGAACGCGAGCAGCATCTCGAACCGCAGCTCGTGCCTTGATTTGAGAAAACGTAATAATCTGAGCCACGTGATCTCTCCCATATTGTTGAGCCACATAACTGATCATTTGGTCTCTATACCTTGAGTCAAAATCCATATCGATGTCCGGCATAGATATTCTCGATGGGTTCAAGAACCTTTCGAATAGTAGATCATACTTTATTGGATCTAGGTCCGTGATAAATAGAGAGTATGCGACAGCACAGCCAGCAGCCGAACCTCGACCTGGGCCGACCCTGATATTATTTTCACGCGCGTACCTAATAAGGTCCCAAGTGATGAGAAAATACGCTGAGAATCCCATGTCACTAATGACCCTTAGTTCATAGGTTAATCGGTCAGAAATTTCAGCAGGAAGGTTCTCTCCCCATCGATCTTTCGCTCCTTTGAGAGTTAAATACTGAAGGTATTCGTCTTCGTCAGCGAACCCGTCCGGCAGCGGAAAATCAGGGAGAAGAGGGTTCCCAAATTCAATTTCGACGTTCGCCCGTTCAGCAATCCATAAAGTGTTATCACAAGCAACTTCTACTGAGCCAAATACATGCCTCATTTCTGCAGCGCTTTTTAGGTAGTGGTGATCTCCATGAAATTTCAATCTATCTGTATCGCTAATCAGCGACCCAGTTTGCACACAGAGCAGAGCATCGTGGGCAATATGGTCATGCTGATGCGTGTAGTGGCAATCATTTGTTGCAAGCAGTGGAGCTCCCAATTTCTCCGCTATGCGAACCAAAGCTGGATTAGTTCTTTTCTGCTCCGGTATCCCATGGTCTTGAAGCTCCACAAACAAGTTATCGCGTCCAAATATTTCTTGTAGCCTGCCTGCTCGCTCATAGGCTTCTTCCTCGTCATCTCGAAGAAGTGCCTGCAATACCTGTCCGCCTAAACAGCCAGTAGTAGCTACAACCCCTTCGTTGTGATCATTGAGAACCTCCCAATCAATTCTGGGCTTATAGTAATAACCCTCCATAAAAGCTCGGCTTGCTAGTTGAATCAGATTTTTGTAACCAGTGTTATTTTCTGCGAGGAGTGTCAGGTGATAATAAAGTTTCCGCCCTTCATCTGTATTTCCTCCGGAGTCATCTACTCCGCCTTTCCCCCGTCTTGGGCGTTCATGTCGAGATTCATAGGCCATGTAAGCTTCGGTACCGATAATTGGCTTGACTCCTTTATCGATGCATGTTCTGTAAAAAGGCAACACGCCATACATATTTCCGTGATCAGTAATTCCAAGCGCCTTTTGATTATCTTGTACGGCTGCATCAACAAGTTCTTCCAAGCGCGAAGCACCGTCCAGCATCGAATACTCTGTATGAACATGTAGATGGGTGAAGGACTTCGTCACGCCTATCACTTACCTTTTAACTATGCTGCTTCAACTAAAAGTCAGACATTTAATAACAAATTACATTTCTGTTATTCAATGTTCTTTCTAGCGCAGTTAAGTCGTTTACGCCAACGGTTATAGATAAGTTCCGGGACGATTTTCAGAATCCCCATCTTGATCTGCACCCTCAGGGTTCGCGCTAGGAGATCCAGCTAACAAGGCACCACCAGATCGCATATTTGCGAGTTGTTGTTGGGCTGCCATTTGCTGTGCGAAGAGGGTAGCTTGAATCCCCTGAATCAAACCTTCAAGCCATCCAACAAGTTGCGCTTGAGCGACTCTTAGTTCTGCTTCACTGGGAGTTTCTTCATCCCCAAATGGTAAGGTGATGCGATTTAATTCGTCGCTAAGATCGGGAGAGAGCGCAGATCCGAGCTCTTTAACAGAAGTATCATAGATTTCCCTCATCCTGTCTCTGCTTCCTTCATCGAGGGTGACTTCTTTGAGCTCATCGAGTAATTGCCTCAGCATGGATCCAACTCGCATAACTTTTGCGGGCTGCTCAATAAATTCCCCTTCGGGAGCATCATCTCTTTCTGTTTCAAGGAGTTCGGTTTCTTCGACAGAAACATGTTCAGGATTTTCATTCATGTCTTTATGTTATCTCCGTTTAGCTACTGATGAAATACTATGAAATCTTTATGGAAAGGAGTGGAACAGTTCGCTCTTCATCAGTTACTGATCCATGACGAGCGATAAGCATCGGGGCAGTTTTTACATCTGGGACTAAAGCAGTGTCCTCATGAACCACTAGAGCAACTTGTCCTAATCTTGCTTTGGCTATATCGGAAACATCTTTGCCAAACCACCCTCGGTCTAATAGCTCTTGGCATGTGAAGACCCAAGCTATATCCCCATGGGCTTCAAGAGCAGATGCCGCCACGTCCTTAATCTGGTTTTCGTTTACGTGAAGCCAAACAAAACGCGCTTCTCCAGAAATTCCTGTTACGCCATTTAGAACATCTTTACTGATCTCAGCCAGATTATTTCCTGTGTTAACCATTCCATGGTCTGCCGTGATCACAAGTGAAGAATCTCTTGGCAATACATCTAATATGGAGCTTACAATATGATCGATTAGCCCAAGTTCAGCTTGATAATGCGACCCTAAGCCCTTGAGATGGCCGATCATGTCTAATCCGTCATAGTATGCGTAAACAAATGGCTCTCCCCTTTGAAGTGCTTCCGATACTTCAGTCGCTATTGAACTAGCCATCCAGTAACCGGCATAGTTGCTATGCCGAAGGTGAGCATGTGTGAATCCGCTATCTACAAAAGAAGCTGGAGAAATGACTGTTGGAGATTTTCCAGTGAAAGGAACAATAGACTGAAATTGGCCCGGGTCAAGCTCTTGGAGTGCTGAGCCACCCCCAGTTGTCCATCGTAAGGCATTAAGAGTTTGAGTGCCTACCCGAATTTTATACCCAACTACTCCATGCTCGCCTGGTGTGGTCCCAGTAGTAATCGATGTCAACGCCGTTGCCGTGGTTGTAGGAAAAACAGTACTAATAGCACCGTCGTTGAAATCCATTAAAGATGGAAGAATGTGCCTATGGCGGTGATATTGGTTATAGCCTAAACCGTCGATTACAAGAAGAACTACTTGCTTAGATGACAAAACTTCCTCGGGAATCCACCCTTCGCCAATTTGTCTATGTTGAAGTAAGGCCGGAACTATATTATTTACGCAGGCACCTGAATAATCCGGCGCAAATATTCTCTCCATTATTGAACCTTATCCAATATGGTCGAAAGTTCTTTAGGAACCTGAGAGGAAAAGCTCAAACTTTCTCTGGTAATCGGATGTTCGAAAGCTATGAGTGAAGAATGGAGGAATGGGCGCTCTAGGTCAAGGGAAATGCTTGAACCTCCGTAATGGCTATCACCAACTATAGGGTGACCGATAGCAGAGAAGTGTGCCCTAATCTGGTGCGTTCTTCCAGTTTCGAGCTCACATCTCGCCAAACAACATTCTTCGGGGTCCGTATATCTTTCAAGAATCTCGTATCGAGTTCTTGCTTCTTTCCCATCTGCTACTACAGCCCTCCGAGTCGGATTTTTTGGATCTCTCCCCAACGGGGCTTCAATAACGCCTTTGTCTGACTCCAAGGCGCCAAGAACCAGCGCTGTATAAACCCTCTTGATAGCCCTCTCTTGAAGCTGTTGGATCAACCCAAGATAGCCTTCAGGAGAAAGTGCTGCTACGAGAAGCCCTGACGTTCCTTTATCTAGACGATGGACGATCCCAGGGCGCTGGGAGTCTCCAACTGAAGCGATCTCTGGATATAACGACAACAAGCCATTAACTAACGTCCCTTGTCTTTGACTTGGTGCCGGATGGACAACTAAACCTGAAGGCTTATCAACCACAATAAAGTCATGATCCTCATGGATGATAGGGACATTAATTGTGGAGTCCGGCTCAATTCCGAGCGGCAAATCTAATAGTGATGACCTAACAACGATTACATCACCAGAAGCAACTTTCTGAGATCCTTTCCTCACTATGAGATCGTTGCAGAGAATTTCGCCATCTCGAATGGACTGTGCGACTACTGATCGGCTAGCTCCGGTAATAAATGACACGATTCTATCCACTCTCTCTCCAGCAAGAGAGTCTGGAACAGATTCTCTTAGGACAGCACCATCTTCACTCACTTTCTCGCCCGTCTCTTAACATTAGAATCACCAATGATGGAAGCCCTACTACTAGGGCCATGTCAGCAACGTTAAAGATCGGCCACCATTGAAAATCAATAAAATCAACTACCCCGCCATTTAGAAATCCGTTTGAGCTTCGGAAAATTCGATCACCAACATTCCCTAATACCCCACCTAGCACTACCCCAAACAAGGATAATTCCAGCGGACTTCTCGCTATCCGTGAGAAGTAGACGATTCCTATCGCTGCAACCAAAGCAACAACCGCTAAGAGAGATGTATATTCTGTGCCGAGAGAGAAAGAAGCGCCCTTATTTCGAGTTGTATTGAGCTGGAGAGTCCAAATCAATTCAACAGGCTCTCGTCCTTCTAATTTCTCAACAGCCAGTATTTTTGTGACCTGATCCAAAACGACAACAAGAAGTGAAGCAAGTGCTAGATAACACCTTGAAGGTGGTTTCACCATCTCACTTTTAGACACAGTTTTCACAGAAGATAGTCTTTATGGCCATTTATTCGAATGCCATAACTTTTATAGCATCAGTCCTAGTCTACCTCCTAAGGAAACCACCCGTCTTGTACTCGACACGTTCAGCTGCCCATGGGATAGCTCTGAGTCGTTCTTTAGGAATGGGCTTACCGGAAACTACGCATACTCCGTACGTTCCTGCTTTCAGACGTTCCAACGCTTGATCTATCTCATCAACTGCCGCCTGAGCATGAGCGCTAAGAGCCAAATCCCTCTCTCTTTCAACAGCGAGAGTATCGCCCTCTCCACCTTCCTCATCGAATTGTACATCTCCAGGCTCTCGTCCTTCTATAAGGGCATCAGCTTCTGCGCGAAGGGACTCTGCAGAGCGGACATACCTTCCCCTTTCTTCCAGCAATAACGCCTTTTGGGCATCAAGAAACTTTTTGTCAAAGGGCTTTTTCTTCTTTGCCGGAGCCTTCTTCT
>PBIQ01000047.1 GCA_002720485.1 Acidimicrobiaceae bacterium | reverse complement strand
GATCGCAAGAGTGCTGCCCTGAGGAAGAGAGCCTCGGACCCAAAGAACCGCAGGCGGGTTTGAAATTTTCTTAAGAAGCTCAGGGAATTCCCCATCGAAATAGCAAACAAGCCTGATTCCATCGGGAAGTTCATCCGCTTCCAACCGACTAATGTTACGAAGCTCTTCCCATTTATTCCCCGCAACGGACATAAGTTCATCATCTGAGGCCGAGTTCAAGCGACTCCACGAACCCAAACGGTCAGCAATCTTTATAGCCTTAGTTGGCCCGACCCCCTGAATACGCATTAAAGAAAGCAGTGAGACCGGGTCGCACATGTCACGGTCCTCAGATCCGGCCATGTCATAAACACTTAACTGATTATCTAAAGGTTCCATAGGGTCCTACTCAACTTACAACCTAAAAAGTGAAGGGTAAAATACTCTATTTGAAGCCTAGATAGTATGGGGCCTTCTCAAAGAAGCTTGACGGTTTCCTAAAATAAGAGAGGCAGCACCTAGAACGGCGACAACACCTGCAACGATCATGAAAGTCTCTTCAGGCCCCGGACCCGCGTACAGAGGAGCAGCTATTAGCGCCGCAAGTCCAGCTCCTAGAGTGCCTGCAGCACCAACCATGCCTTGGCCGGTAGCTCGCTCGCTTTCATCTGTTGCTTGGACCATAGCTGCTTGACATGCTGGAGCACCGACTCCTTGGCCTATCGCTTCAACCATAGCTAATCCCATCAGTAGCCACGGCGAAGTCAGGAATCCGTATATAAAAGTCATTGGGATGATAACTGAAATCCCGAAAATAGCGACCCTCCAGGGCCCAATACGGTCAATGTATTTCCCTGCGGTGCTTGCTGTGAGCGCAAATGGTATACCGTACATTGTTAGACTGATACCCACGAAAAGGGTGCTTGCTCCGAGATCTTCCATGAATCGCGCCCAGATAGCTTCGTACATTCCAGCAGGGAAAAACATTGCAGCTCCCAGTAATATCGCTCCAACGGCCTCCCTTCGGTTCAGGATTTTCTTTGCAGCGGTAAGTCGAGAACCTTGATAAAGCGCTTTTACGGTCGGAAAGTGTGTTCTGACTAATCCTGGGAGGATGAGTATGAGGACAGCAGATAGGAAGATGAAAGGTGCGTCAAGTCCCCAGATCTCGTTTAATGCGGCGCCAATAACGGGTCCAGTGACAAATCCTGCAGTCTCGATAGCAGCTAGTCTTCCTAGTCGCTCCCCAGCTCGGGCGGGGTCTACGTTTGCGACCACTGCTCGCGCTGCAGGAGCGAACGCTCCGAACCCTAACCCAGTAAGGGCCCGAGCGGCGATTAACTCCCAGACTGAAGAAGCTACCGCAAACCATACCGTTCCCAGAGCAGCGACAATAACTGCACCTATAAGAAGGTATTTTGTTTTTCCGCGATCAGCGAGTGGCGCTAGCCAGAGCTGAGAAAAAAATGATGCAAAGAATGAAGCTCCGGCAATCAGACCTAAACTACTGTTGGCAAATCCCAAATTGTCTTGGAGCGAAGCGATAAGACCAAATATGACTCCAACGGAAGCCGTTAGAGTGAACATAGCAAGATAGAGGCTCCTGAGAACACGCATTCACTTAGTGTGCCCATTCTTGACTAAAACACTACTAATGTTTCAGGATTATCTCGAAATACCTTAGTTGCGGCGTATCGGTGGACTAATCGAAGATGCTGCACCGGCTCGGTAAAGTTTTGCTGGACGGCCACCAGTAGCAGATGATTCTGCTTTCTCTCCGGTATCTTCGAGAAAGCCATCTGCAGCTAAAACCTTTTTCTGAAAATTTCCCGGATCCAAACTCGTACCCCAAATTGTTTCGTAGACGGCCCGAAGTTCCGAAATGGTGAAAGCCGGTGAACAGAACTTTGTCGCAAGCGTTGTATATTCCAGCTTTGCTCTGGCCCGAGCAATTGCATCTTTAACAATCAGGCTGTGGTCAAAAGCCAACTGCCCAATTGTCTCTTCCTCCACTTCGACTACAGGCAGAAAAGAAGCGAGAGATGCATCACTTCCACCTGAAGGGTCAGAAAGTTCTGGCCCAATCCCCACGTACGCGATAGAGATCGCCCGTTCCTCTCTAGGATCTCGATCAGGGTCTCCGTATGTACCCAGCTGCTCAAGATACCCAAATCCTGCTATTAAACCCGTCTCCTCCTTGAGCTCCCGCAGCGCCGCTTCCTCCGGTGTTTCTCCACGCGGGCCGATATCCATTCGGATAAGCCCACCCGGAAGTGCCCAAAAATCCAAGAAAGGAGGAATCCCCCGTTTAATCATAAGAACCTGGAATGTGCCTTCCCGAATAGTGAACAGCGCTATATCGACAGCAACGAAAATTTTATGCTGTTTCATGCCCGTTTCTCCCTGATTTGAGGGGGCAGTGGAGTTATTTTGGTCGATTGCCACTTGACTAGTGTAGCAGTAAATGTTGTAAATACAAGAACCTTATGATATAGTAATTATTACAATAACAATATACTGTAGATTCAATGGATTCTGTGTTGTTTGAGTGCTGTCCAGAATGTCACACCCCTTGTTTACTATGGATATTGACACCACAAATATTGACGAAAGGATACTAAGTCATGAGTAATTCACACAAAAATACAAGAATCAGCAAACTTGAAGCCCAAACCAAGAGAAATATCCGCAAGAATAGGGAACTTCTTGAATCTGTGCAGAAATTGGAGGCCCAACTTGCAGCGCTGACACCTTCTACTGCCCCTGAAC
The DNA here is from genome assembly GCA_002720485.1 of Acidimicrobiaceae bacterium. Classification (GTDB taxonomy): domain Bacteria; phylum Actinomycetota; class Acidimicrobiia; order Acidimicrobiales; family UBA8592; genus UBA8592. The sequence continues at coordinate 27,235 of PBIQ01000047.1, read as the reverse complement.
CAGGAATTGAACGGCCGGTGCGATTACATATGCTTTTGGACCGCTCGGGATCCATGACAGGTTTCGCTGAAGATGTCATTGGCGGGTTCAACGCATTCGTAGAGAAGCAACGTGCTATTGAAGGTGAGTGCTATCTTAACCTTGTCCAATTCGATAGCGATAACCCTTTCCAAGTCATTTATGACAATGCCGCACTTGATCAAGTAAATCAGCTGACTTCGCAGGTATATTATCCGCGTGGTCTAACGCCGCTATACGATGCGCTCGGGACGCTCATCACCAGAGCGGAGCAGTTACAAAATCAAAATCCGGCTGACAATGTCGTGTGGGTATTCACAGATGGTCTTGAAAATGCCAGTACCGAATACAGTGCGGCAAATGTGAAAGCACTCGTCCAACAGAAAGAAAAAGAGGGATGGACTTTCACTTTCATGGGCTGCGACATTGACTCTTATGGGGCAAGTGCTGAGATCGGGTTCCGGGCAGAGAATACCAGCAATTTCAAAAAGGATCAGGATGGCTATGGGATGGCCTGGTCAGAGATTGATCGTGGTCTAAGTTCCTATCGCGAGAAGAGTAGTTACGACCGTCACGCAATGTCTGAAGACTTTTGGGAAGGTCAGAAAAATGCTGAGGAGGACTTACATACTCGGAGTTGAGCCGAATTAGCAAAGCACGGTGCTCCGGTGGAAACTAAACATGTCCCCTTATCCCGTTTCCATCGGAGCACAAATCCATTATCGAGTATTAAAAGGTTCCCAACCGGCACCAATGTCTGTACCGAAAGCCATAGAAGACGTAGACTCCATTAAACAATGACTAGATCAGTTCCTAAACGTGTCTTTCTTGGGTGGGATAAGCCATTATTGACAGAATCTGTCAATTGGCTCATCCAGCAACATCCGAGTGACCTCGAAAATTTAGTTATTGGTGTTCCAGGAGGAAGATCCGCGTGGCATGTCCGAGAGTTATTCGCAACGAGTAAAGCGAAGACTCAAGTACCCCCAAAAGTAGTGACGGCAGGACGAGTCCCAGAGGAACTACTCGAATTTGAAATACCCCCTGCTTCGACCTTTCTCCAATCAATAGCTTGGCAGAAAGCGCTTGAAGGAATCAGTCGAGAATCATTTAAAACCCTAACCCTCTATGAGCATTCGGATGGCGGTATTGGAACCCCATTCGCTAAGGAGATTTTCGGCCTATACCGAGAGTTGGCTGGTGAAGGGCACTGGTTTAGTTCACTCGAAGAGTCGCTTCCAGAGGAAATCCCAAAAAAAGAAAAAAAACGCTGGCAAACGCTGGCAGAGGCTGAAAAAAAGAAGGATGACTTCCTTAGAGGTCTAGGACTTTGCGACCCCCAGAATACACGACAGCTACTCATAGAAAACGATTGCATAAACGCTCATCTGGACATTGTTCTGATTGGCGTTCCCGATTCCAACGATGTCTTGAGAACTTTGATCGATAAGATTCCGCAGCGGGTGACCATCCTTGTCGGTGCACCTGAATCACTCAGCGAGACGTTCGACCAATATGGGAGACCGCTCATCGATCATTGGACTAAACGCAAGACAGAATTATCCATAGAGGATTGGTGGATAGCTGAAGATCCGGCGCATCAAGCCGAGCTCACAATCCAAACGATCGCAGAATTGGACGGAGAATATCCGGCTGAAAAGATAAGCGTGGGTGTTCCCGACCACTCCGTGGCCCCCTACATCCAACGAAAATTTGAACAGTATGGGGTCACGGGCCGTGATGCCGCAGGGACTCCAATCAGCAAAGCAAAACCGGCCCTGCTGCTAGATGCAGTGGCTATGTATCTTTCATCGAAAAGTTTCTCTTCCTATGTTTGGCTACTTCGTCATCCTGATATTCAACGATTTCTTCCCAGCCAAGAATCAGCAATTCATGATTTAGATAGCTACTTCAACCGCCATTTCCCAGTCAGGGTCACAGGAAATTGGCTATCAACCCACCCTAAAGACCGGAATGAGCGGTTGACAGCGAACTATCAAGCAGTTGAAGAGTTATTTGGAGAATTAATCTCAGTTCAGAAGAAATCTCTGACTGATTGGATAGATGAACTCAAAACCTTTCTTTCCACTGTTTATGGGGCGTCTACGTTTCTGCCGCATCTACACGAGACTGATAGAGTCCTCGTCGAAACGTTCGAGCAATTTCTAATTGTCTTCGAAAGATGTTACCGCCTTCCGGAAGATATTCTCCCGCGGATGAGTGCAGCAGAAGCCATCAGTTTCGTCCTCCAAGAACTCTCATCTGTGCACATTCCCCCTGATGCACCTGAAGGAACAGCACCTTCCATCGAATTACTTGGCTGGTTGGAACTCGCTCTTGATGAAGCACCTGTGCTTATCGTTACCGGAATGAATAACGAAATCGTGCCAACGATGCTCAACTATCCTGATTGGCTTCCAGAAACGTTGAGGTTTAATTTAGGCCTTGATCGAAGAGACCGACGGTTCGCCAGAGACGCTTACATCTTTGAATTCCTTGTAAATACTAAAGACAAGCTCAGGGTTATTTCTGGTAGGCGAGGAACGGGTGGGGATCCGTTACTTCCATCGAGGATACTTTTGAATGTTGAAGAAGACCGGATCGCTACGCATGCTCTGCATGCTCTAGAACCTGCCAAACGGGTAGGTTCTCAAAGCCAGCACCCACCATCAGATTTTATTGTGTTTCAACCTACAGTCGACATGGAAAGACCGGTCCCAGAGTCGTTGAGGGTTTCAGCGTTTAAAACCTACCTCGAGTCGCCATACATGTTTTATCTCAGACACATTCTCAAGCTCCAAACCATGGACGATGCCGGGCAAGAACTCGATCCGGCTTCTTTCGGAACCGTGACCCATGCTGTTCTTGATGACTTTGGACGCTCTGCGGCAAAGGATAGTGCTAGTGAGAAAGAAATCCGTGCAGCGCTTGACGAGTCATTGGAACGATTGACGAAGCGGCGTTTTGGGAACAATGTCAAACCGGCTGTCACTATCCAAATGGAGCAACTCCGCCATCGTTTGCACAGGTTCGCAGAACAGCAAGCCCTTCACAGAAGTAACGGATGGAAAATTCAAAATACGGAGTCTCGTGCTGAGAAAGAACTCACAGTTGATGGTACCCCGATCACTATCACCGGAACTGTTGACCGTCTCGATTGGAATGAATTCACTGGCCAATGGGCGATCCTTGACTACAAAACAAACAAATACTCTCCCCTGGAAGTCCACCGGAACCGAAGAACAGGGGAGTGGAAAGACCTACAACTCCCCTTGTACTGGTATCTGCTTCAGAAGCATACAAAGTCAGAGGCATGTCACCTGGGGTATATCAATATTGAAGCGGAGGAAACAGCATTCCAGATGTGCACAGCGGAAGAACTCGGAGCTCAAGAAGGGGTGGATCGGGCCGCAGAGGTTGTTCGAGATATTCGGAACCGTCACTGGGCCGATATAGGGGATCCACAGCTCTACGGGGATCTGACGTTTAGTGCATTATGCGGCGAGGGCCTTCTTGGTGGGAAAAAGGTGGAGATAATCGATGAGTGAACATTTAAACAAGGTTGTCCTCGCGTCCGCTGGTACCGGTAAGACGTACTCACTCACCAGTCAATATTTGCGACTCCTATTTTTAGATGAGGATCCGGGAAAGATTCTTGCCACGACATTTACAAGAAAAGCGGCAGGGGAAATACGTGACCGTGTTTTCGAGCGGCTTGTCGAATCAATCACAGATTCTGGTAAAAGGCTAGAGCTTTCAAAAGAGATATCGATACCTTTAACCGAGCAACAATGTAGGGGGAAACTAGCGGAGTTTGTTCAGCGGCTTGACCAGATACAAATCAGTACAATTGACGCCTTCTTTGTCCGGCTTGTAAAGCTCTTCTCTCATGACCTTGGGCTTCCTACACAGTGGGGAATAGTCACCGGAGAAACCAGAGAGGAGGAGCAGACTATTGAGGCGCTCGCTTCCATGATCCAGACAGAAGGACTTAAACGAGTCATAGAAATGATCGACGGATTGAATCGATTAGGGGACAGAAGTGTTTACCAAGAACTCAAAAACGTTGTAAATAGCATGCGCGCAGTGTTTCTCGAAAGCAAGCCAGAAGCATGGGACTGCATCACCCCTCCTCCCCCTCCATCCTCTGAAGCTCTAGCTAATGCGATAACGACTGTAGAAGAATTTACGATCCCAGAGAATAAAGACGGGACACCAGACCAGCGCTGGGAGATAGCAATTACCAAAATGCAAGAACTACTTCCAGCTGCAAGAAGAACGGGCAACTGGGAAGCAATAATTGAAATAGGGCCCGCAACAAAAGTCATTCAAGGCGAAGAGAAATTTAACCGCAAGGAAATCCCTAAAGCGTTTGCCCTTGCCGTTATAGTATTCGGATCATCTGTGGCTCATTTCTCCGCTTTGAAACTCCAGAAAAGGAATCTCGAAATCCAGCAACTTCTTGAGAAACTCGAAGGAGAATTGAGCGAACTCAAAAGACGGAACAGCAAGTATACGTTTAGCGACCTACCACTTCTCCTGACTCAGAAGTCTTTCGCAAGCGAAGGAAATGACGGAGCAGAGTTTGATTTTTCCTATCGGCTAGGAACTGGAATTGATCATCTGTTGTTGGATGAATTTCAAGATACGAACCCCACACAGTGGAGAGTGCTCCAGCCTTTCGCTCAGAAAATCCTCGCAACTTCTGGGGAGGGTTCCTTCTATTGTGTCGGGGATGTCAAACAATCGATCTATGGCTGGCGTCAAGGAGAGCCGCGTCTTCTTGCGTCTATGGAAGCTCTCTATCCTGAGCTAGAAGGCGAAACCCTTTCTGTCAGTTACCGTTCTTCACCTGTGATTCTCGAAACAGTAAATACAGTGTTTGGGAACCTCATAGAGACGATAAATGAACTTTCAGACAGTGACCCGGATTGGATTGAAGGCGCCCAGCAGTGGATGATGAACTATCCAGAACATGAAAGCGCCGATCATCTTCGTGATTTACCCGGTGCAGCGTATCTTTTCGAGGCTCGAGAGAGAGAAGAAGGAGAAGGTGAGTGGGACCCCGTTCTTGAAAAATTGGCCGAACGGGTCCTTGTCCTAACAGAAAACTCTCCTGATGTCTCCATAGGAATTCTTACTCGTTCTAACAAGCCAATTTCTAAAATTCTCAACCGGTTACAAGAATCTGGTCTGAAAGCTAGTGGAGAAGGTGGTAATACCATCACAGATTCTCTAGCCATTTTACATTTACTCTCCATTCTGCATTTTGCTGACCACCCTGGCGACTCTGCAGCATTCTACGCTGCGAGTACCGCACCACTTTGGCCATCACACTTATTTGAGAACGGGGCTGATGGCAAAGTGGAAGCTGTAGCTGCGATTCTTCGATCGCGGCTACTGGAAGAAGGGTATGGGAAATTTATAGCTGCAATGCTCGCGACAGTGGAGCACAATGAGTCATATGGCGATTGGGACCTTCGCCGCTTCAACCAGCTCATTGATCTTGCATTCAGTTATGACATCGAAAATACAAGTGGGCGGATTTCAGATTTCGTAACGCACATCCGTAGCACAAAAGTGGATAACCCAGATTCTGCAGGAATTCGCGTCATGACCGTACACGCAGCAAAAGGATTAGAATTTGACGCCGTCTTTGTTCCCGAACTCAAACAACGCCTCGGTGGTCAGAGAACACAAATATACGCTGAACGCCCGAATCCAGAAAGTTTCTACCAACGGGTGAGCGCTCCCCCGAGGAGAAAAGAGCACCGTGCCCTGATCGGGGGAGCCCTCGAAGCCCTCCATCGAGACCACACAGTTCGCCAGCTACAGGAAGATTTCTGTGTTCTCTACGTAGCAATGACACGCGCCCGACACCACTTAGAAATGATTGTTGCAGCACCGCCTAAAAAAGAATCGACGGCAAAGAACTATCAGCAATTGCTCCGCAAATCCCTTCCATTAACCTCCCCAGATGATGGAGGGAACATCTGGGAACATCCTGACAACGATCCCGAGTGGACCAGCGCATTTACTCTTCCCACTCCTGAAGATTCTGACAGCGTTGTTCACGACCCATCAGTCCCTCTACTCCCCGTTACATCCGATTATCGCCATTTACCTCGCCGGTCCCCGAGTGACCACTTTGGAGCGCGTGGAATTCGAATAGAAGAACTGTTCAATGTTTCGACCGGCGGTGCCCTTCGTGGAGAAATATTCCACCGCCTCTTCGAAGAAGTCAACTGGCTTGAAGAATTTGACTTAGGAGATGACGACCTATTTCACACCCTCGGAAAGTTTGACGTAGCCGAAGAGACTCTCAGACAATACATAGAAGAATTCCGACTATCACTTCGAGAAGACAACGTAGTGAAGTATCTCTCCAGAGGAAACCAGCCTGACACAATCCATGGAAACCCAGTTCAATGGGAGGCATGGAGAGAGCGACGATTCTGTATCAGCCTCGAAGATGATGATGGTATGGAAACCCTGTGGAACGGCATAATCGACCGAGTTAATGTCGCATCTGACAGCTCTGGAAAGACTGTTGGAGCGACACTTCTTGACTATAAAACGGATGCCGTTACAGCGGAAACCCTCACTGGTAAAGCCAAAATATATCAACCCCAGCTGCTCACCTATCGAAAAGTTCTCAGTGTAATTACCGAAATTGACGAAGTCGAAATAGAAACAGGCCTGCTGTTCCTTGGTTCTGACCTTTATGTTCCTGTAGATTCTATTTAGATACTTAGTTGTCCAATAGGATCGGAGTACCCAAGAAAGGATAAGGAGTGTCAGAACACAGCGAGGAAATTTCTGACCCAACAAAGACGTGGCACAAAACCGCCTGCGTTCTATGTAGCGCTAACTGCGGACTCGAGGTCCGTCTCGACGATCGCGTTATCACAAGAGTCCGAGGGAACAAAGCCCACGTAGCTAGCAAGGGATACACATGCGAAAAAGGGCTTCGCATCAACTATTACCAAAACAACACTGGAAGAATTACCACTCCACTGAAACGGCTAGAAGATGGAACGTATATTGAAGTCGATTGGGATACAGCTATTGAAGGAGTAGCCCGAGGCTTCAAATCGGTTGCGGAGAAATATGGTGCTAACAAAATTCTCTACTACGGCGGCGGAGGGCAAGGCAACCATATCGGTGGCGCCCACTCAACCGCCACGAGACGAGCATACGGTATCGTTCGAAAATCGAACGCGCTCGCCCAAGAAAAAACCGGAGAAGCATGGGTCGAAGGGTTAATGTTCGGGACCCACACGCACGGAGGTTTCCATGATGCTGAGGTAGCAATATTCCTAGGGAAAAATCCGTGGCACTCACATGGATTCGATGAAGCCCGCAGGGTACTGAAAGAAATCTCTAACGATGAAACACGTTCCCTGATCGTCATAGACCCTCGACGAACCGAAACAGCGGACTTGGCCGACTATTGGCTTCAAGTACGCCCCGGTACGGACGCATTCCTCCTCGCTGCTATCGGAGCAGTGATCGTCAACGAAGGCCTCACCGACGACCGATGGCTGTCTGAAAACACCTTCGGAGCTGAACCCACAAAATCCGTTTTTAAGAACGTACCAATTAGGGACTACGCCGATCGTTGTGGAATCCCCGAAAACCAAATTAGGGACGTCGCCAGACGTATCGCCACAGCAGAAAGTGTCTCAACATATGAAGATCTTGGTATAGAAATGGGCCCAAACTCGACACTTATCTCCTACTTGCATCGAGCTATATCCATACTTACAGGAAACTTTGGTAAACCCGGAGCGCTAGGGCCGCACACCTCCGTCGCCCCACTGTTCAACTACAGTGCCGCGGGCAAAGAACCACTCGATCCAGTTACCGGAGGAAAAATTATCTCTGGGCTAATACCATGCAACGAAATCGCTGACGGTTTCCTATCTGACCACCCTGAACGAAGCAGGGCAATGCTCATTGAAAGCGGCAACCCTGTCCATTCACTTGCCGGTTCTGAAAAGTTTCGTCAAGCAATGCGAGTCGCAGAGTGCACTGTCGTTATCGACGTAGCCATGACAGAAACAGCAGAACAAGCAGACTGGGTGCTTCCCGCTTCATCCCAGTATGAGAAAGCCGAAGCGACCTTCTTTTCTGCTGCATTTCCGGAGAATATGTTTCACTTACGTCCAGCGATTCTCGAACCACTGGAAGGAACCCTCTCCGAACCAGAGATTCATAGCCGACTTGTCCAAGCAACCGGAGTGCTCGAAGGTGTCGATTTCGAAGCCTTGCGAGCGGCAGCTGAAGAAGGATTACAAAGTTTTTCCGAAGCATTCATGAACGCAGCCATGGAAAACAAAGCAATCACTGAATATGGGGCGGTTGTTCTCTTCGAAACATTGGGGAAGGCCCTCCCATGGGAGAAGCAAGGCGGTGCAGTGTTATGGTTTAGCTGTCAAATGGTGGCACAAAAGTACCCTGAACAGGTCAGGGCAGCTGGCCACACTGGAGAAGGTGCAGAGTTGGGGAACGCTCTTTTCCAAGCGGTCCTTGACGGAGAAGATGGCGTGATCTTTACCCGACATACCCATGAACAGGCTTTCGATTTCCTCACGACACCGGATCAGCGAATCAACTTGGATATCAAAGAAATGCATACAGCTTTAGAGGACCTTGTCACAGCTCCGGTGAAGTACACTAGCGAAGAATTCCCCTACATCCTTGCCGCAGGCGAACGAAGAGGGTTTTCAGCCAACACGATCATCCGCGATCCAGCTTGGCGAAAAAAAGATCAGGAAGGTGCTCTACGGATGCACCCCGAAGACGCGGAAGAATTATGTGTAGATAACGGAGAGCGCGTCCGTATCACCACTCCAGGAGGACAAGCAGTGGCAGTCGTTGAAATCAACGAAACCGTTTTACCTGGATACGTTTCTCTTCCGAACGGATATGGGCTTTCCTACTCTCCAGCCGGCGGTAACCCAGAAATTGTTGGCGTCGCACCAAATGAACTCACCAGCACAGAATGGCGTGACCCTATTGCAGGAACACCTTGGCACAAACACGTTCCGGCACGCCTTGAAGCAGTATCCAAATAAGCACGCTTTAGTTCAATCCTCGATGTCGTCCTCTTGGACTTCATTAAGTTCTGGAACATTCAAAGGGCGGATCGGTGTCTGAGTGATCTCAAGTTCCTTTGGCGGTTCACTAACAATGTTCAACTCATTCAATTCCCGCATCGTTGGTAACACCATTTTCTCAAGCGAACCAATCATCTCGTTATGTGCCTTATTCGCGCTTTCAAGACCCCTACCGGCTTTTGCTACATGGCCAAGCATAGTGTCGATACGACGGTAAAGAGTTTGCGCCAAATCACCAACGGTCTTGGCCTCTTTTTGGATATGGAATACCTGCCACCCATGAAACGTAGCCTTAAGCACTGCGAGCAGATTCATCGGCGAGGCTAGAATTACCTTGTCTTTCATCGCTTCTTCAAGAAGGGTAGGCGCAGCTCGTAAGGCATCTGAAAGCATGCTCTCCAACGGGACGAACATGACAACGAATTCAGGAGAGTTCTCAAATTGATTCCAGTAAGCTCTCCCAGCCAAAGTTTTAATGTGCTGTTTCATAGCGGCTATGTGAGCCTCCAGCAGCCTATTTTGTTCATCAGGGCTTTCCGACCCGACCATCTGCTCGTAGGCAGATCCAGGAGCTTTCGCGTCAATAGCGAGAGATGAGTCATTAGGAAGGCGAATCACTACATCTGGAATACCAACTTTGCCATCCACTTGTCCGGATGTTTGCGTCGTGAAGTCAGCGTAGGGAGACATTCCAGCAAGTTCGATAATATTCCGGAGAGAATTTTCACCCCACTTACCTCGAGACACAGGTGACTGTAACGCCCCAACCATCCGATTTGTCGAACTATTCAAATCAGTCAACTGCTGATTAAGGTTATTGACTTGGCCAGAGGTGCTGGTATGTGCTGTTTGAAGATTGGTGATGACTTCCTTTAGGCTGGCGAGCTCTGTTTCCATCGGATTGAGAAGGTTTTTTGTTTGCTCGGTTAGGGTCTCAGTGTTGGCTTTAAAGAATTGTTGAGTTCCCTCGTTGGTCTGCTGCATCGCTGATTGAGCTGCGGTGGTCACTTCCGCATTGATGACATTTTTTATCAGTTCTAGTACTGAAGGGTCAAGGCCACTTATTGAATGAAGATCCCCATCTTTTGACTTGTTTTTCTGCATTTGTGTCATCATCATAAATGCGATAAACGCTGCAAGAATCCACACGACAACAGCCAAAAATATTACCATGACTCCATTCTTACACTCAGGTACGACAAAATGGAAACTCTAAGAAAAATCAGGATGTTCCTAGAAAAAAGGAAGTTGCAGTGGAGAAAAATCGAATGAGGCGTAATGGTTTGAGCTGCTACTCAACTGAAGCTTGATCCCAAAGAAGCGGGAAAATATCATCAAACGCGGAGAGTGGTTGACCTGTTTGCGGGTTCCTTTCGGAAAGGGCGACAGGGTCAGGAATGATTTGACCCGGACGCTTCACGTACCGGATATTTGGCCCCGCGTACATGATGGCATGGCTCCTCCGAGGGTAGGGAAGATCAATATCCCCTTGAGCCGCATGCAAAACGTTGCCATGAAACAGGATCACATCACCTGGTTCAAAGTGCCACCCGAGAATATCGAAGGAATCCCGTGATGCCTCGATATTGGGAGTCTCAGGTAGAGACTTATCCATAACGGCGCTGTTATAGGAGAAGTCCTCTCCTGGCCGTTCGTAAACGCCGAAATCTTTCGCCATCGACAGTCTCGCTTCATGCTCTTCCTCACTAAGGTCAGGGTCTCGCCCAGCGAGTGGCCGATAGGTGATATTCCAAAGATGCGAACCCTTAACGATCTCAAGACTCGCTTCACGGGGAACAATATCCGGTGAAATCCAAGCTCGAACGAGATCATGGCCCTCCACATTGTAATAACTGGTGTCTTGATGCCATGGTGTCGGCATCAAACGGCCGGCTGGCTTATAAAACATCTGATCCATATAAAAACGGATTGGGCCACCAAGTATCATCCCTACGAGAGATGGCAGGGGAGAATCGCAGATAAATTTCTTCAGCTTTTCTGATCTCGCCGCAGGAAACTGATCAATCCGCAATTCACTCTCCGAGGATACAAGAGCGCTTGACATGCCATCTGGTTCTTCATAGCAATCATCAAGCCCCTGAGCTAAAAGCTCAACCCATTCATTGTCCAGCACCCCTTTGAGGAGCACAGCTCCATCCCGATGAAATGACGCGTTCTGCTCAGAACTAACCAAAGCCTCGATGGGCTCAGTCATATTTGTTCCCAAATGGAGCTACGACCATTTCTGGCAACTATCTGATGGAAGAGGGTCCGGTGCAGGAGCTATATCCCGTTTGATCTCATTTGTCGCAATTACTTCTAACGTCGCGCCAACGAGCCGTAACGGAGTAGGGACGTACGCCCAGACGTAATCCCCATCTTCGGGTTCGCCGATAGGGTAGTCCTCGTGGTATACCATGATCGGTTCATCTTCAAGAGTTACACAATCAATATAGAGAAGCCCTCCTGTATCAAGCAGCTCTCCTCTGGGCAGGCGGTAAGGTGAACCTCCGCTATTGGTCACTACCTGTAAAGCACAATCGATAAAGACATACATATAGTGAGTGCGTGCGTCCCCAGTTGGCTCAGAGACGGGAATAGTTTTCACCCATAGCTCGTGGAGCCCATCCACGTTGATATCAGTACCAAACTGGGGAACGTATGTTGCTTCTGAAGCTGTTGCCGTCCCAGTCGCTTCAATCCAAGCAGTAGATCCGTTGAAACTTGTTGCCACTGTTACGTAGACGCTTTCGTCTACTGTCACGATGGTAGCTTCGTCCATTGTTCCATCTCCATCAACGTCCACCAATATTGGGTCGCTGGTAGTCGTTGCAGTCCCAATCGCTTCATTCAAACTCGTTTGAGCGGGGCAGGGCTTCTCGGGAACGTTGTCAATGGCTAGTTCGCGTTCTTCAAGCGCTGCGATATGGGCGGTTCTGGTGTCGTTGCCGTACCAGCCATCAGCTTCTATCCCTAAAGCTTCCTGAAGTTTTTGCACTTCGTCACTTTGTTCGAGCCAGGTGTATGTGCCGGCCAGTAATGTTTCAAGCTCTTCTTCGCTTTGATCTACGGAATTATCGTCGTCCTCAGTGTCCTGATCTTCGCCTTCTTCACTTTGTGCGTCTTCTTGAACAGTTTCTGCATCGTCCCCAGATTGCAGAGAAGCTATTACTTGCTGTGCCTGATCTAGTTGCGCTTTCGTCTCAGCTAATTCCGCGCGTAATGCATCTTCTGTATCTGAATTCGAACCTGAGCCGCAGCCAACCACTGAAACGAATAGGGCCATCATGATAATGGCGGTTAGGAATTTGTTTAGTCGGCGATGCATGATCAGATCTCCTCGCGCTTGGTCAGTGGAAATTTCCTTACTGAATTATAGCGACAGCAAGTCGCAGGGGAGGCGCGAGCCTTCGTAAGGCTAATCAGAGATTAAAAATCCTAGTAAATTCCTCTACCCATGCATCCGAATCGTCAACAAGTTTGCCAAGCGAGACCCATTCCTCGTCGGAGACTGTTCCATCAAAACGAGCGTTCGTCATCTGGTCTGCTCCCCAAGCTACCGGCCAACGTAACTGATGTGTAGGAGCAGAAATGCATTCGAGCACTGTGTCTGCGACCGCCTCCGGTCGAATATTTGCAGCAATGCCAGCAGCATACATATCAAACATTCGCTCATACGTATCCCTGTATGCGGGGTTATCGGGAAAGTCACTGTTTTTCCCGAGGATAGCCGTTCGTGTCACTCCGGGTTCAATAATAGAAACTCGTATCCCATGAGTAGAGAGGTCATGGGCCAGATTCTCACTTAAGCCCTCTAAAGCCCATTTCGAAGCCGAGTATATTGGCTGGCCAGGGAGTCCAACCCGTCCAGCTATCGAGGAAATTTGAACTATATGGCCAGATTGACTCTCCCTCATACTGGGAAGCACCGCTTGCGTGCATCTCACTACACCCCAGAAGTTCGTCTCGAAAACCTCCTGATCGCTATCAATCTTGATATCTTCAATCGCGGCGTTTGACCCTATCCCGGCATTATTGATAAGGACGTCCACTCGTTCGCATTGTCCAAGGATTTCGGTAAAGCCTTCACGCACTGAATCATCGTCGGCGACGTCCAGTTCAACCTCTGTGATATCGAGTTGAAGTTCAGCTGCTATGGAACGAAGTTTCTCGCCTCTCGAAAGGGACCGCATGGTTGCGAAGACCTTATAGCCATTCGATGCTAAGAGAAGAGCGGTTGAACGTCCTATGCCCGAATTCGCGCCAGTGACAACAACGCTCTGCTGCGCATTCACGACCGATCTCGCAAGAACCTTCGCAGAATTTTCCCACTAGCTGACTTTGGTATTTCATCGATGAATTCAACCATCTGAATCTGCTTATACGTTGCAACTTTCTCAGCAACATAATCTTTGATATCCGTTTCCGTCGCTTCCATTTCGGGCTTAAGCGTAACGAACGCTTTAGGTAGCTCACCAGCCTCATCATCTGGAATACCGATGACAGCGACATCAGCGACAGCAGGGTGGGTAATAATAATAGCTTCAAGTTCGGCAGGTGGAACCTGGAAGCCTTTGAATTTAATAAGTTCCTTAACTCTGTCAACAATATAGAAATGCTGATGCTCATCGACTGTGGCAACGTCACCTGTGTGAAGCCAGCCATCATCATCAATGGTAAGAGCCGTCGCTTCAGGGTTATTCAAATAACCAGCCATAACCATAGGGCCACGGATCCAAAGTTCACCCTCACCACCAACATCTTGATCCTCTCCGGTTTCAGGGTCAACGATCCTGCATTCAGCATTTGGAACTGTAAGACCAACAGAACCGGGCCGGTATTGCCCACTAGGGGTGATGTGAGTAGCAGGACTCAGCTCGGTCATCCCGTATGCTTGGATGACTTCACAGCCGATCCTCGCTGCCGCTTCTTCCGCGAGTTCAGACCCTAAGGGTGCTGCACCAGATAACACCATTTCTAAGGAAGAAAGATCAAAGTTATCAATGATGGGGTGTTTGGCTAAAGCCAAAATCATCGGAGGGACAGCAAAGAAGTGGGTTATCCGGTGCGTCTGGATCAATGTCAGCGCTTCGACAAGATCAAAGCGCGGCATCGAGATAACCGTGCACCCATTCGCAAGCAGCCCATTCATCAAAACTTGCATCCCATAGATATGGAAGAACGGGAGCACGGCAAGTCCAGAAGCATCCTGATCATAGTCGATCACGCCATCACATTGGCAGAGATTCGCAACTAGATTCCTATGCGTTAAAACCACTCCTTTGGGCAATCCGGTAGTTCCGGACGAATAGGGGAGGACCATAGCTTGAGAGGATAAATCAACGGGAACCTGATCTATGGGCTCTGATGAAATGACTTCGCTCATCGAAGTGGCCTCCTCATGGTCGCCAATTACGATAATTTCCGATACTTCCGTACCCTCTATAGCCTCGAGTGCTACAGGAACTGCTGCCTCAATGGTGACAAGAATAGAAGCTGCAGCATCGTTTAATTGGAACCTGATTTCCTCGGCTCCATAGGTCGGGTTGACTGTCGTGACCGTTCCACCTGCAACAGCCGCCCCATGGAAAGCAACAGCATATTCCGGAAGGTTAGGCGAGACGAGGGCCAGCGTGTCACCGGGCCCGAACCCACGTGACGCCAAGCCACCTGCAAACCTATGGATAAGGCTCTTTAGCTCTCCGAAAGTTACTACCCTTCCAGAAGCACCTTCAATAAATGCTGGCTTCTCCGAAAGATCATCGGCGTGACGCAGCACGAATTCGGTGATTGGGACATTGAGAATTTCTACATCTTCATACGGGCTTTTATGGATAATGGTCATTCAATTTACTCCAAAGAAATCGTTTTCAGTTCAAATATCATCCATATAGCTTCTCTCATAGCGCACAGGGATGCAAACCCCTTATGCTGCGTTGCTATCTCTCACCGAGCTAATACATTAGATATAAGAAGAAAGGACAACATGAACCGCTTTACAGACAGGGTCGCGCTAATAACTGGAGCTGCATCAGGTGTAGGCCGAGCGACAGCACGGCAGATGGTAGAAGAAGGAGCTTCTGTCTATGGAGTGGATATAGATCAAGAAGGTCTCCAAGCCGTTTCTGATGAACTAGGGGACCGATTTTTTCCAAAGAATGCTGATATCAAAAATAGAGAAGTTTGCCACCAAGCGGTCAAAGATTGTGTTGAACACTTCGGAAGACTCGACATTGTCGCGAACGTCGCAGGAGTTGTCCGAGCTCACCATGTAACAGATGTTGATGAAGAAACATGGCGATTAATCATGGGTGTCAACCTAGATGGCATGTTCTGGATCACTCAAGCAGCGATACCACATCTAGAAAAAACCGCAGGCAACATCGTGAACGTAGCATCAAACGCTGGTTTTATGGGGCAGGCGTACACCGTCCCGTACTGTGCGGCAAAAGGCGCGGTCATCAACATGACCCGGGCACTTGCCATGGAGTACATCAAATCAGATATTCGTATTAATGCCATCGCTCCTGGCGGTATGAAAACCGCAATGACCGAAAACTGGTCAGCCCCAGACGATGTCGATTTTGAACTCATAAGATCATACACCGGGTTCCGAGGGATGGCAGAACCAGAGTCAGCAGCCAACGCTATTTGCTGGATGGCTTCTGACGAAGCCGATCGATGCACTGGATCTATCCTTTCAGTAGACGGAGGACTTACAGCGGGATAGGAAAACATGCGAAACATGCGACAAAAAGACTATGATCACACCTAACGGGGAGAGACATGCGGGGAATTAAACATCCACTAACAAACGAAATTTATGAAGTCAGCGATGATGGAAGAACTGTCATTGTGGATGGAAAATCAGGATCCGGAGTGTTTACCTTCAGTGGGGAATGGATCTCAGGAGATTTAAAGGTAGCTGATGAACATCTTTGCGGGTGGTTAGGAAGTGAACGCGGGGAGAACCGGTTTCGAGATACTGATAATAGAACGCGGAGGATGTCATGACTATCGCTGAATCAAAATCTCAAAATCTCTCATATCAGGAACTTCTTGACCTCGATACGCATGAGGTGAATCCGACCTTGAGACTAACAAGCGACGTAGATTTTGGAACTATCAGCATCCCTACCGACCGATACACGTCACAGGAGTTCTTCGACCTCGAAGTCGAAAAGATCTGGAAAAAAGCGTGGCAGATGGCCTGTCGAGAAGAACATATTCCCAATGTCGGAGACACCTACGTGTACGACATTGTCGGCACTTCCATTCTTGTTGTTCGCTCGGCCCCCAATGAGATAAAGGCGTTCTACAATGCCTGTCTTCATAGAGGGCGGCAACTACGCGAATGTAGCGGCCATGCAGGAGATGTAATCCGTTGCCCATTCCATGCCTTAGCTTGGCATCTTGATGGAACGCTAGAAAATCTGACCACGGCTTGGGACTTCCCTCAGGTTGAACCCGATAACTTTTCACTACCTGAAGTTAAAGTAGCGTCATGGGAAGGCTGGGTCTTCATAAACATGGACCCTCATTGCGAAGATTTCTACGAATATATCGGCGAGCTTCCCAAGCACTTTGAAAAATGGGCTCCACACAAAAAATTCATATCAGCGCACGTTGCAAAACGTTACCCCGTCAACTGGAAAGTAGCCCAAGAAGCCTTTATGGAAGCATTCCATGTCATTGCTACTCACCCTCAGATACTCACCGGTACAGGTGACTGCAATAGCCAATATGACGTATTTGGGAATTTCTCAAGGGCCATCACCCCAAACGCGACTCCGAGCCCGCATTTACAGTGGAGCCCTTCAGAGCAAGAAATCTTCGATGCAATCACTGATAAGCGCTTGGACGAAGACGCGATGGCGAATGTTCCAGATGGGATGACAGCTCGAGCGTTTGCAGCCAAAGTAGCAAGAGATCGACTCCGGCCAGCTGTCCCTAATGTCGATGAATATTGTGATGCTGAGGTAAATGACAGCATGTACTTCACACTCTTCCCGAACTTTCACCCATGGGGTGCATTTAACCGAATCAACTACAGATTCAGACCTGTTGGAACGAAAGTCGATGAGTGTCTGATGGAATGTATCTATACAGAAGACTTCGAGGGGGATGACCGTCCACCTCCGGCCGACTATATCGAACTCGGGATAGATCAAGAATGGACAGAGTTAATTCCAGTCATCGGTAACCTTGCCAGAGTTTTCCAACAGGACAGCTTTAACCTTCCTAAAGTTCAAAAGGGACTTGAGACATTTAAAGCTGACGGCCTGACTTTAACAAAATATCAGGAACTAAAAATCAGGCACTGGCATTCGATGGCAGAGAGATTTATTGCGAATTAACAATCTGGTCTGAATCAGCGATCAATCTGCGATCCAACTACCGTGAAAACCTGTTGGAACGCGA
This sequence comes from Acidimicrobiaceae bacterium, assembly GCA_002720485.1. GTDB lineage: Bacteria > Actinomycetota > Acidimicrobiia > Acidimicrobiales > UBA8592 > UBA8592. Next base: position 9,674 of record PBIQ01000047.1, on the reverse strand, counting down.
CGAGGAAGATGGATCTCAGCGACAGGGTCTGCTGCAACATTGCTGGCATCGAGAAGAACCAGATACGACGTATTTGTATCACCTGCATAAACATAAGTTATTAGGTAGCCATCGTCTTCGTTACTGGCGCCTTCTGCAGGAACAAATGACGGTTCACCGGGAAAGTGCCCGGCAGGGAAAATGTGCTCTGTTCTGGTTCCTCCATCGGTAAGGTCATACTTAAAGATTGATCCGCCCGCTCCATCAGACCCAGGGCCCATTGTGACGGTATAGCCGTATCTATTCGTAAGTCCGACAAGGTGATCAGGGATCTTAGGAAATTCGCTACCCCGATCATCGATTTGTTTTTCAGATACCCCTCCAGTGGCTAAATTAAAGCGCCATTCCCACATCATGGGAGCGTCAGCTGGGTCAGGGTCATCGGAGACCCCAATGTCTGAATTCTCCCGCCAGATTTCTCTTAGGCGGCAACCATTAACTACGACTTCATCACCATCCTCGTAAGAATTAAGGGTATGGAAGACATAACATGGGTCGACATCGAACCATTTCACATCGCTGTCAGAACCTTCTCTTGGCATAATTCCGAAGCGAGAGGGGTAGTCATCGCTCCAACGGATTGGCATTCCCCCCTGCATAGCTACTTCCATATCGAAAATCGCAGGGAGGTCCATGAAGATTGAATGGTTTCTTGTAACTGTAAAGTCATGCATCATTGTCGGTCCATTAACTGTGATCTCTTCACTTTGAACAAGTTCCCCTTCGGCATTCACACGGTGGTACACGAGGTAGGGTGGCAGAGAACTGTATCCGAACATCAAAAGCTCACCAGTTTCACCACAAATCTTCGGATGCGCTGTCATAGCAGTCATTAACTTCCCATCAAAGTCATGGGGTCCGATGGTTTCAACTTGTGAGGAGAGTTCATATGGGAAAGAGCCTTCCTCCAGTGCAAGTTTTTCCCCGCCATGTCCGATGACGGACGTATTAGCAACGGAAACGTTGTAGTCGAACCCACCCTTTTCCATATCAAGGTAGAGTTCCATCCTGTCCGTATCAGGATTTGCATACATCGGGGTGCGAACATAACGGTTTCGATACCAGTTAGCCTTCCCTTCGCTGATTTCAATTCCATGAATCATGCCATCACCCACAAACCAATGTGGTGACGTCCCGGTCTGTGGGTTTGCACCATTGCGGAAATACCGACCCTTTAGCTCAGAAGGTATCGAACCTTTGACGTCAAGCTCTGTAACTGTAACTTCATCAAATACCGGAGCATTATTTCCAGACAGGTGCCATGGTGTCTCTTCGCTCGTTTCTTCCTCTACTGCAGTCATTCTTCCCCCCCCGAGTGATTACGTTTTTATGTTTGAAACTCTATTACCTGATACTGTGTCACAAATCCTAAAACTACGCACGTTGTGATTTAAAACAATCAGACGAATAAAGTCTGATCATGGGGGAATTCTAGCATGGATATTTACATCCAGACTTTACTTACAGGCCTAGGCGATGGGGCCGTAATAGCGGGTGTAGCTTTAGGCCTGGTTTTGGCGTACCAAGGATCTGGAGTAGTGAACTTCGCTCATGGCGCCATGATGATGTACTCAACTTACATTTATGACGAGCTTCGAGACACTGGGGATCTTGTTTTCCCCATCTCAATCTCTGGCACTGACCGAGTTAATTTACTTGGAACACCGGCTAGCGGCGACTTAACAGCATTCTGGCCAGCATTTCTTCTTGCCCTTGGCGTTGCGGCGATACTAGGACTTCTCGTCCACCTATTAGTTTTTCGACCTTTACGAGGAGCTCCACTTCTTGCAAAAATCGTCGCCACGGTAGGTGTTTTTATTGTCCTCCAATCGGTGGTTCTTCTTCGATTCGGCACCCAAAATGAAACAGTTCGTGCCATCCTCCCGACTGATATGGTAAATATTTTTGGAACTCGGATTCCGGAAGATCGCTTATGGCTCGCTGCCATAGTCGTAATAGCGTCACTATTTCTTGCTGCTATCTACCGCTTTACACTCTTTGGTATTGCAACACGAGCAGCCGCTGAAGAGGAGAAGGGGGCCACTCTCATCGGATTCTCTCCCGACATGCTTGCAGCCGGAAACTGGATGCTAGCTTCTATGGTCGCAGCAGTCTTTGGAATCCTGGCAGCTTCGTTATCAAATGGCGTAAACACCGTAAATTACACTTTGCTAGTTGTTCCTGCACTCGCTGGCGCCCTTGTCGGGTCATTACGTTCCTTCGGTGTCACAGCAGCAACTTGTCTGGCACTAGGAATGTTCCTGTCCGAACTTTCACTCCTCCAAATGAAGTCCTGGTGGCCCGAATTTGCTGGGAACGGAATGCGAGACGTTCTACCTTTTTTCGTCATTATCGTAATACTATTTTTCCGAGGTGACCGGCTGCCTAGTCGAGCTAGTCACATAACATCACGCCTAGCTTTCGCTCCCGCTCCTAGAAATATTCTGCCTGGGTCCATAATCCTCTCAACTGCCACTGTCCTAGGCGTCCTTTTCTTTGGAAGAGCCCTGCGCCTAAGCCTCTACCTGTCAATGACTTCAGTAATTATCGTTCTGTCAATCGTCGTTCTGACCGGATATGTAGGCCAAGTTTCTTTGGCGCAAGCAGTATTTGCAGGAGTATCCGGATTCATACTGGGGAAAATAGGGCTAGAGACCGGTATCCCATTCCCGATACCGGTTATTCTCGGAGCCCTCGGAGCAGTACTACTAGGATTACTGGTTGGTATACCTGCGCTCCGCATACGTGGACTTCAACTGGCAGCGGTGACAATGGCATTAGGGGTTGCAATCGGGACCCTTCTATTTAACAACCGGTGGTTCGTCGGCCAAACTGGAGCTCTCCCGATCGAACCTCCAGATATCTTCGGAATAAATCTGGCAGCAAATATTGGATCCGACTTCAATAGATGGGAATACGGGCTGATGCTTCTTTTCGTAACCCTACTTTGCTGCCTCCTTGTAGTGAATATTCGAAGAACAACAACAGGGAGACAATTTCTTTCTGTTCGAGCAAACGAGCGAGCCGCCGCCGCATGCGGAGTAAACGGGGCCCTTACGAAACTTCAAGCCTTCGCCTTCTCCTCCTTCTTGGCAGGCCTCGGGGGTGCCATGCTCGCATACCTCAGAGGACAAATTAGCGGAACTTCCTTTAGTGTTTTTGAAAGTTTAGCTCTTCTTGCTTTTGCCTACCTTGGAGGTATCGGTTCAGTCAGTGGAGCCCTTGTAGCCGGCGTTCTAGCACCCGGTGGCCTCATGATAGGTCTAATAGCGAAATCATTTTCAGGAGATAGTCTTTCAACGTACGCCAACTTAGTAGGTGGCGTCGGACTAATTCTTACAGCAATTCTAAATACAGATGGAATAGCTGGGAAAATTGCCCGAGACCGACATAGAAAAGCGACTTTTAAAACATTGGAAAGAAACACGAAGTAAGCTTCAAGAAACCTTAGGGGGGGGAAATGAAAAAAATTCTTATAGGAATCTTCACTTTGATTGCACTATTTCTCAGTGCGTGTGGCGACAGTGACAGTGATGACGGGACTCCAACTTCGACATCCGCGTCAGAACAACAGAGCACTTCAGATAACTCTTCGAGTGAATCAGAAGAAACTGCTGTTGAAGAGGATGAGCCGGAAGAAACGACTGCTGAAGAAGAGTCGGAAGAAACCGTTGTTGAAGAGGAACCTGAAGTGGCTGGACCCGTCGCAGCTGATGAGTCACTTCCCCCTGTCCGGATAGGCCTACTGAATCAGGAAAATGACCCAGTAGGGTCGTTCCCAGAAATTAGATTAGGCTTAGAAGGGGCCGTTGGTTATATCAATGCAGAGCTCGGTGGGATAGATGGCCACCCAATTGAACTTGTCACCTGCTTGCAGAACAGCATTCCCAAAGCTCAAGAATGCGCCCAGGATCTCGCAACAAGTGATCTCGTTTCAGTTATAAACGGGGTCAACATATGGACATTTGCATTTGACTTCTACGGAACTATGGGAGAAACCCCTGTTATCGGTGGCTTGCCTTTATTCGCCTCTGATTACAATCAACCAAATGCCCGCTACTTTAACGGTGGTAGCGTGCAAGTGTATTCTGCTGCGGCACGCTGGGTCGCCGAAGACCTAGGAGCAAAGAAAGTTGTAGTCCTCGTAAACCAGAACCCTGCTGCTACTGCAGCCCTGGAGTCAGGATTAGCGCCTATCTTCGACCAATACGGAATTGAATATGAATCCATTGATGTCCCGATTCCACTAACCGACGCTATCCCCCCAGTGAGTCAAGCGGAAGCTTCAGACGCTGATCTTGTGATGCTTCTTGCCGCAGGAAATGAATGTGTCCCTGTCATTCGGGCAGCAAATCAACTAGGAATTCCCGTTGAAGAAATGTTCTATAGCGCGACATGCGATACAGAAGATATTTACGCGGAAGTAGGTGAATTGATGGTCGGAAGTTATATCCACAAAGGCGGCTACTCAGAACGAGAAGTCTGGGCCCCTCAAGAAGTCTTGGATGAATTTGACCGAACAGACGGCCTACTAGAGAAGTACTCTCCTGAAGCTCCTGATGCCTCTTTCACGGGCCTTGGTTGGGCAACGATGCTAGATATTTATGACCTTTACTCTGAGATAGGATATGAGAATCTGTCTGCTGACACCATCATTGCCACTATGGATGACGGTCAGACCCGAGGAAGAGTGGGATCTTTCGGTTGGTCATGCGTTTATGCAGACATTGGACTTCAGTCATTGTGTCAAGGTTCTGCATTGTTTGTTGAGATAGGAGACTCTTCAGGTATATCTCTTGCTCCTGCCGTTATTGGACCGGAAGGGTTCGTGAACGGGTTGGATCTCTTACGTTAAAAAGTTATTGAATTAATGAAGCACCGGCAGAAGCTCTAACAGGGAATACCTTTGTTGGGCTTTCTGCCGGTTGCGATTTTGGAGCCGTAAAGGATTCGAGAACGTTATGGCAAAATTCGTCAATAGCTATACTTTCGACTAGCGCGATTGCGCATCCAGCGAAACCTCCACCTGTCATTCTGGCGCCGAAGCATCCTCTGGACTTCAAAGCTATTTGAACTATTTGATCCAATGCAGGGCTTGAAACCTCGAAGTCAGACTGGAGGCTCATGTGGCTTTCGGTCATTAATCTTCCAAGCTCTTCGGGGTTGTTAGACCTGAGTGCTGCAACCGCTAATTCTGTTCTCTTATTTTCACTAATGACATGCTGAGCCCTTTTGATCATTTGAGTGTCCGATGTTTTAAGCTGCTCGAGATCCTCAAGAGTGGCTTCGCGTAAAGAGTGAACACCTAAAACGTCTGCGGCTCTTTCGCACACTAAGCGCCTATCGGCATACCCTGTTCCTACGAGCTCCCTTCTCGTTCCAGTATCCATTACGACAACGGTCACATTTTCCGGAATCTTTATAGTTTGCGTAGAAAGATCTCGGCAATCAATTAGCAAAGCGCTATTTGACTCTGCAAGCGCACAAGTCATCTGGTCCATAATCCCGCTCGGAAGTCCTAGGATTTGGTTTTCGACGTATTGTCCACACTGCGCTAATTGCACCAAATCAATTTCCAAATCTGAGACTGAACTAAAAACAAGACCCGAAGCAACTTCAAGCGCTGCCGATGAAGCCAAATTTGCACCAGTCGGGATATCGGTCGCAATGCAACCTATCCATCCAGCAGCTGGCTTACCTGAAGAATGAAGAAAAGCGCCAACCCCATGTAAGTATCGTCCCCATCCAAGAGTATTAGTAGGGTCATCGTTAAGATCAAAAGTTATTTCTCCGAATCCCTCTGAGAAAACAGAAACTTTCGAGCCTTCAACTGGAGCTGCCGCAATAGCAGTATCAAAGGACAGGGCAATCGGCAAAACAAATCCATCGTTATAGTCTGTATGCTCGCCAATAAGGTTTACTCGACCAGGAGACCTGGCGACTAGTGAGGGCGAAAACCCATTTTTCTCAAAAAATTTTTCTTTTGCTCTTTCTCTAGCAGGCCCCACGCGTTCTTCCATCTATCTAGTCTGACGGAATAAAATTGAAATGCAAATTTGGGATATAGTCCTATTTTCCGGTTAGATAACATCACAAAAATATTTCTCCATCAAATAAAAAGTGGACGTCAGGGGGGGTACAAATGATATCCATGGGGGTATAAAAACTCTTTAACCTGCAGATTTAGAAGTCCATTAAAGATAATCATTAACCCTGTGTGATTTTCTCATTTTATATACATTCCAAGAATATTTTTTTCGCTACGTTATACCCAAAAGTGAAATTAAATATGGATCCAACCACTTAGCTCATTACATTAAATTTTTTTCTAAAAGACTATTTTTAACCTAAAAACTAAGCAAAAATTCAGGTTTCTACCTCCTCAGATTACATATAAAATTATGGACCTAATTGGTCAACCAGGATTTGGCAAGGGCACAAGGGAAACGTTCCACTGGTCCATAGTTTTTTTAGGAGTTTTGGTAACTGTGAGAAAAGGTTTTTCGCGACGTATTCGACAAATATTTAGCCTCTCTCTGTTTATCGGTCTTGCTATTCCTGCTGCCCTACTCCTTACCGCATCTCCGGCATTCGCTTCCGTAGGAGCGTTTGATTGCAGCTCGTACGATGGGCCCATTTTTATGGAAGATAGTAACAATGGGTATGAAGCGCGGGAGTTGAACCTAAGCTCCGGCGCATATGGGAGCATTATATTTGAAATTCATGATTCAGAGAATGGCAGATCTTGGGACTATAGCCAACTCAATGGAATTGCGATAAATCCCGTTGACGGCAAAGCCTATGGAGTGATGGGTGGAGTCGATGCAACAAGCCATTCAAAATTCCTCGTGCGGTTTGATGATGATGAAGATGTGGAATTCATCGCAAAAGTTGGTGTGGCAAATACTTCGGCAACTATCGATGTGCATGGAGACTACCTCTTCATAGGAGGAAATAATTACGGGTTATATCGTATTGAGAATGTGGCAAACCTAACGGGGTATTCGGATCCAAATAACAATTCAATACTTGATAAGACGACCCTTTCTTCACTTCTAAGTAATAGCGACAGCAGCTGGGGGGGTGGCATAGCTGATATCCAAGCGGTCCGAGCCGACCTCGACCTAGGCGGTATAGAAGACTATGTCATTGGTATAAGAAATTCGAATAGTGGTGGAACAAAGGTAACGGTCGCACGTTACTCCGGAAGTACCGATGTCTGGCATTTAACGCCGGATACAACAATGCCGACTCGTCCTTGGCGCGCCGCATGGTATTCGGGTGGCCGTTTGCTCTTCCAAGAAAAGAAGGGCAATATCTATGAACTAGAAATACAGGACTTAAATGACATTGACCTTTCAGCTGGAACAGCAGATGTTACCTACATAGATGATACATCTGGTATCAAAGATGGTGATGGAATGGCTTGCTATACAAGCCCAGGATTCACTGTTTCACAAACAGGCGGATCAACTGTTGTTTCAGAAACTGGAACGACCGATACATTCACCGTCGTTCTGAACTCCAAACCCGCCGGAGACGTTCAAATAGACCTAACAAATCCTGACACCGGTGAAGCAACTCTAGATGATTTATCATTAACTTTTAATACGTCCAACTGGAATACGCCCCAGACGGTAACCGCAACTGGCGTTGACGACCTCTACGTCGACGGAAACCAAAATCAAACTGTCACCTTTAGTGTGGATGATTCCGGAACGGACGATGTTATCTTCGAAGCGCTAGCTGACCAGACAATAACCGTTACGACAGAGGACAACGAAAACGCCGGATTTACTGTGGTTGAATCCGGAGGTTCAACAGGTGTCAGCGAATCAGGTACAACCGATACATTTACCGTGGTGTTGACCGCTAGACCACTTTCAAATGTTGAAATTGACATTTCCTCAGCTGAAACAAGTGAAGTTACGGTCACCAATAATGCTTCGCTGACATTTACCACGAACAACTGGGATACCCCGCAAACGGTTACGGTCAGTGGCGTTGACGATTCTGACATTGACGGTGATCAGACACTGAATCTTTCTGTGGTTGTGGATAATGCCAATTCTGACAACGCCTACGGCGCGGTTAGTTCCCAAACGGTATCTGTAACGAATGAGGACGACGACAACGTCGGGTACACCGTCGTTGAATCTGGCGGGTCTACTGCTGTTTCGGAAGATGCTACTACAGATACATTCACGGTGGTTTTGAACGCACAACCCAGTTCAAACGTGGTATTTGACGTCACTTCCGCGGATACCGGTGAAACTACTGTATCAGCAGGGACTTTGACATTTACAACAGCTAATTGGAACACTGCCCAGACCGTGACTGTCACTGGCGTCGATGACACTATTATTGACGGAAATCAGAGCGTAAATGTCACCGTTTCTGTAAATGCTGCCAATTCAGACAATGCTTTTGACAATTTGGCTGATCAAACCGTCACTACAACGGTAAATGACAATGACGCTGCGAATTATGTTGTTAATTGGCCTTCAGCGTCTGAAGGTGGAGGCGCAGGAGCAGCTGAGCCAAATGGTTCATCATCATTTTCGGTAAATCTAACAGTACAGCCAAACAGTAACGTGTATCTGAGTGTTGAATCTGCAGATACGACTGAAGCAACTGTGAGTGTCGCCGAACTTACATTTACCCCGCAAAACTGGGACATCCCGCAAAATGTCACCGTAACTGGAGTGGATGATGATTTGATTGACGGGGACCAGAGCGTAAATGTTACCGTTTCCGTGATAGATGCTACTTCTGACAATAATTTTGACCCTCTTGCTGACTCCGTATTCTCGTTTACCATTGAGGATGACGATGCTGCTGGTTTTACTGTCGTGGAGTCCGGGGGGTCAACCGGGGTGTCAGAAGGGGGGTCAACTGACACATTTACGGTCGTTCTTGATGCCCAGCCGAATAGTGACGTGGTTCTTAATGTCACGATTGCCGATGATGAAGCTACTGTCTCAACAGGGGCTTTAACCTTCACTAATGCCAATTGGAACACTGCCCAGACCGTTACCGTCACCGGCGTCGATGACGATATTATTGACGGAAATCAGAACTCGATAATCCTTATTGTGGTCAATGCAGGAAGCTCTGACAATAATTTTGACGCCTTAGCAGCGAAAACAGTAACTGCAGTAACCACTGATGATGATATCGCCGGCTTTACTGTCGTGGAGTCAGGGGGGTCAACCGGGGTGTCAGAAGGGGGGTCAACTGACACGTTCACAGTTGTTCTTGATGCCCAGCCGAACAGTGACGTATCCTTCATTATCTATTCAAATGATGCCGGAGAAGCGACAGTAACCGGTAGTTTAACGTTTACAAATGGAAACTGGGATACCCCCCAGACCGTGACCGTCACCGGCGTCGATGACAACCTTATCGATGGTTCTCAGTCTACAACTATCGATATCGCTATATATGACGGTGCATCTGACGACAATTTTGACCCTCTTGCGCCTGCATCAATCACAATAACCATTGCTGACAACGACACTGCTGGTTTTACTGTCGTGGAGTCAGGGGGGTCAACCGGGGTGTCAGAAGGGGGGTCAGCTGACACATTTACGGTCGTTCTTGATGCCCAGCCGAACAGTGACGTGGTTCTTAAT
>PBIQ01000046.1 GCA_002720485.1 Acidimicrobiaceae bacterium | reverse complement strand
GAAGGTGACGAGCCAGTCGTCGAAGAAAGCGGAAGCGACGACGAAGGTGACACGTCAGTCATCGTTTGGGAAAATACAACCAATGACAACTCGTTGAACAACGACGACGAAGGTGACGAGCCAGTCGTCGAAGAAAGCGGAAGCGACGACGGAGTTGAAGCAAGTGACGAAGTAGAAGAAATTAAAACAACTAACGATGGTGAAGCAGCCTCCAGTGAAGGAAATAATTCACAAGGATCATCCGGGCTTTCCCTCCTTTGGATCATCCTGATCATTGTTGGTGGCGTCGCCACTGTCGGGACAACAACCCGAGCAATACAAAAGAACAACAGCTAAAAACTGATAATTCTTCTATGGTGCCAGCCCACTACGGGCTGGCACCAGCAGTTTTCTTAAGGGACTAATGACAATCAAATCTAGGAACGGTTATTCAAAGATCGCACCATCAAGCAAAGCGGTTGAGAGATCTAATCCTGTGAGATCTACTCCGATAAGCTCCGCATTTGTGAAGTTCGTATTTTGAATAGTTGCCTCTGTTAACTTAGCTGACCCGCATGTATCACAAGCTGAACTCATCACTGCATCTATAAAAATTGTATTGGTAAGATTCGCATTATTTAGCCCGACTCCTTGGAGAATAGATCTAGAAAAGTTTGCACCTGTTAGGTCTGCTCCTTCAAAGTCGGCATGTGTGAAACTTCCATCTGTTAGTAAAGTGTCAGATAAATTTGCCTCTCTTAGATCAGCTACTTCAAAGAAACCTTCAGGAAATGATGCATATGAAAAGTTCGCTCCTCGAAGGTTTGAACCCCAAAAACTTGTGTTTTCTCCTTGGCTTCCATTGAGATCAACTCCTGGAAGTTCTGAATAATAAAAGATGACGTCATTTAGTACCGATCCTTCTAGAAAAGCGTCCGTAAGGTTAGCTCCAAAGAAATCTGCCTTATTTATTACCGCATAGCTTAAGTCGATGCCGATCAATTCGGCGCCGCTGAATTCTGCTTCCCAAATATTGGCGTTACGAAGATCAGCGTTGTTCAGGACAGCGCCCCCAAACATTACATTGGCAAGGTTTGCGTTCCTGAGATCAATTCCTGTTAAGTCTATTGCTTCACAATCCCAATAGATTGGTGCCGAACCTGTTTGCAGAACACACCCTGCTTCATGCAACGCTATATCCCAAGGCTCAGTTATTGAAGCAATATCAGTAGGTGTTGGAGAATCAGTATCGTAAACACGGAAGTAGTATGTAAACGGATCAAGCGCTTCAAATTCTGGTGCTCCTTCTGCTGTAAAGGTCATAGAACATTCTCTACCCCAGCCTCCATGAAACTGATCGTCATTAACGGTAGTGAACCCAACACCCTGCCCGACGTCCCAATTGGTTTCTTGAATGGTTTCGCCAACCTGAAGGACTGCGACCGTTATGCCTATCGATTCGGTAAAGCATTCATCCTGATCTGTCCCCCCTATTTCAGTGATGACAATGCTGACGGTTTCTGAAGGAGGACGGGATAGCCGCACGTCGAACCCGCATTCAAAAGTTCCTTCAGTGCATTCAGTAAATACGTTTGTCCGGATGATTTCCGCTGGACCAAACGGATCCGGTTCAGGCGTTGGTTCAGGCGTTGGTTCAGACGTTGGTTCAGGCGTTGAACTCGTAGGCGTAACCTCCAAACTTGTTTCAGCTTCCCTATTCTCTTGATCGCTGCTGCAACTGGCGAGGGCAAGGACAAGGAGAAGGCAAAAGACTTTCTTCATACTGTCAGTGTATTCGGAGAAGGGAAATGCTTCCCAATAAATAGAGAAGCCATATATTGAAACAAAGGGAACTAGATTTTCACAAGTGGAATATTATCAATCTGAAAAGATACGCTCGTCCCTTGCTTTACTACATTTTTTTCTATAGAGAAATTTCCTCCATGCTTTTCGATTCGTTGCTCCATGTTACGTGTTCCTGATTTTCGAATTTTCGTGTCTTCTATTCCGATGCCATTGTCTTCAATTTCCAAGAGGAGGTTATTGGCTTCCATAGTGAGATGAATTGTGATTTCGTCGCCGCCAGAATGCTTTACGGCATTACTGACCGCTTCTTGCGTTGCTTTGAATAGATCATCACAAAGGTTTAGTGGGATTCGTTCAAGGTTCCCATCAGCAGAGGATGTATTGAGAAAAAGGACTCTGAATGTGGAAATGCGGCTATAGCGTTCAGCTAGGTCTTCTAATTGTGTGTCAAAGGAGTCTCGATGCTCCATTTCATTGGTTATGAGAGCTCGGAGGTCTTTCGCTATCCGGTCGATGGCGCGGGAGAAGTCATGAATGTTTTCTTCAGTTGGTGTGGGCCCCCCATCTTTGAGGTAGGGCTGGAGTCCCATGCCGATCACGAAGAGTTCTTGAAGTGTGTTGTCGTGTATCTCAGATATGAAATGATCTCGTTCTCGTTGTTGGACTTTTTCTTTTTCAAGATCTTCAACTCGTTTTCGCTGTAGTTCGATTTCCGAACCATGTTGTATTTTGGCATTGATATCATCACCCCATTCAATGATGTACCCCTCGGGAGTGCGGGAGAAGAGCGTCTCTACTTCAATTTGGGTTAGCTGACCTTCTTGGCCTTCGAATAAGCCCGGATAGTCGTAGATATTGTTTGATGATTCTTCTGGGTTGAGTGTAAAGAACTGTGACGATTGACCATCTTCCATAGCTCTTTGGAAATAAGGAAGAAGTTCATCGAATCGGATACGTTCTTGTGAATTCATCATTCCCGGTTCAATATCTTCTCGGCGCCATCTATTGAATTCTCGGTTAGCCCAAAGGAATTCCATATCGACAAGGTTCCCTTCTTCATCAAAAACTGGATTGTGAGCTGCGACAGCTTTCGAGAGATCCATTACTTGTTCTCCAAGAAGCTCAATACGTTTCCGTGCGAACTCTGGCGCGGACATGATGATGTCATCTGTTACTGGTTCGAAAGCAATAGTAAGGAATACTGTTCCATTGTCCATTGTTGTGAACGTTGCGGTACGTTCGAACGCTCCGAGATGGTTGGATACGTAACCGGAAATTTTTCCTTCGTGCCCATTTTCGAGAATGTGGTTAAGTACCTGCTCATTGAATGCTTGATTGGCGTCTTTGAACTTGTCTCCACCGCTATCTTCTGATTCCAGCTCGGCCATGAATTCTTCCATTGAGACGTCTGTGGTTCCAAAGGTCGTGGTTCGAGGGAAGTGCTTAGGCATTCCGAGAGGAAAGAAGTTTTCTTCATACGTTTTGTTCACAAGGACCACTCGTTCTTTGCCTAATTCCGCTGGGTTGATCTTGATGATGAACGTCGGGTTGGATTGGTCCAGTAGTTGGTTGAACAATCCAGGTTGAGAGAGCGAAACAAGGTGAAATATGCCATCACCTGAGAGTGAGGCTTCTATTGTTACAAAACCTTCAGCGTCTCTACGTTCAATGGTCATCGATGCTTTACCTTTTTGCTCGACCTCGTTAGAGAGTTTTAAGAACAGTGGTAGTCGTTCAGTTGCTACGAGGGAGAGTCTTTCTTTAGATGCGTATTTTTGGTTAGGAGCTGCTATTCCCCATGCTTGGTTCTGCCACATGCATTCAAGATCAACTACGTTTCCTTGTTCGTCTTTGATTGGGAGGTAAAGTGAGAATGGTTTATCAGTGACGGCTCGCTCTCTGAGGATTTCGGATCGTGCGTGAATGTACTTGGGGTCAGTGGCTAGTGCTTCTTTGTCTGCGACTGTGTATACCCACATGCCGAGAAGGTCACCGTTGATGTCGTTGAAGTATGTGAGTGATCGCTTCCATACTTCGCCTCTGAATTTCCAAATATCTGAAGATGGTTTGACCTCCTTGTACATTTCTCTTGTTTGACTTGCGAAAGAAGCCCAGTCTTCGTTGGGATATAGGAACTTGGAGGATTGTCGAATGGTTACAATCTCAACTTCTCCTACTTCTTCATAGTTTTTAGGAGTAGGTAGTCCTTCTGTTACTCCGTTTAGGAATAATTGACCGAAACCTTCATTAATTAGAACTACCTTTCCGTCAATAGATCCGGCTTTACCATCAGGAAATCTGAGAAGTAAAGTTGGGGCTTGTGCGGAGAGAAGGTCAGTCATGACTGTCTTCAAGCTGTCCAGTGTTTCTGCTTCAAAGGTCCAGACACCGAAGATGGTTCCGTTTTCTTCTACGATGTTAACTCTGGTTGTGTAGAGAATGCCTAGCGATTGGAATTGCGCAGTTTCGTTGATGTTATCGACACAGTGCATTACTGCTCGTAGAAAGCTGACTCTGTCTTCTTCAGGGAAGTAGGAAGCTGCTTTCGTCACCATCTCAAGTACGTTTACTTGGCCTTCTAGTTCTTCGAAGTTGGCTGTCATTGGCAGATCCATCATTGGGCCTTTAATCATTACATCGACAAAGGCTTTGTTCATGACAACTGCTGTAGCTGTATTGGTCTCTGCTGGAATATCTAAGCTTTGGTACTTAACGATAAGTGTTGGACCTTGTCCTTCTAACATGGCTAACGAAAGTGGAGATAGGAGGCTCATAATATTTCCCCTCTTTCGTCTTGGGCCGTAGGAATATTTTTAAGTACGTCAGCTACGTTAGAGGAACCTTCGATAAATTGCGGGAGAGATTCGTTAAGTTTCAATTTTTTTCCAATGATTGTTGCAAGTAACGCTACTGTCTTTCAGCGTAATACAGGCCCTATTGGGGTTTCTCTAAAATCGATGCGATCTTGCCAAATACCATCAGGCTGCTCAACCTGAGTAACAATAGGGACCCAGCCAAACTCCTTACCTTCAGGGGGCTCAACTAATAATCCATGATCGATTTCAACGAGATGGAGTTCATCTAGCGTGGTTGGGCGTTCGAGAAAGAGCTGAGAAGACCCCCAGTCTTTATGCATTTGTTCGATGAGCTGCTGCAAATCTTCTAGATATTCTTCAGTGTAAGTCTCGGGATAATCTTGAATAAGACCTTGGAATAAAGGTTGATCTCTGAATCGAAACCATTGGTAGGAAATGATACTCCCATCGTCGAGAATAGTTTGGTGAATCTCCTGATCGCAGATATCGCCATTGGGGCATACATAGCATGAATAATCCGGTGTAATTGATTCGTTATAACCGCCTTCTTCTGTGAGTTCGTGGGGAGAGAGAGAAGTTGTATAGGGAATCGTCCCATATGCAAGTTCAGCTAGTTCTAGGGGGACATCTTTTTCTTCCACCGGAACGACAGTAGTACCTTGCATTTCGTAGTACTGCCCCCAACCTCGTTCTTCCTCACCTACTCCATCCCACTCAAAATAAACATTTACTTCTCCACTAATTTCTCGAGGGCGTAGAGGTGAATCAATATAAAAATCAGCGTCTTCTTCATACTCTGATTCACTAAATTTAATCTCTGCCCATGGTTCTTCCCCCCAACGTTCGACTTGCATCGGAATTCCGAAATCTGCAAAGGATGTTTCATAGGTTGATAAGTTCTGACCAGCAATAAAAATATCGACAAAATTGTTGTACAAGTCCACATCAAAAGTTTGGACATTAAGAACAAACGGCTCTACTTCTTTTTCTTTTGGAAAAAGAGGGGGGAATATTTTAATAAAAGTTCGTCCGTTGTCGTCAGTTTGTGAAAATACTGGTATTGGTGGCATCTCATTCCCCGTCGGGAGATAGGGGCTTGCAGGTGAGTATCCGAGTGTTTGTTCTGCCTTAACCCAATATGGGTTTTCATCCCAGCCTGGATCATCAGGTTGCGCGAGGAACCAAGGTTCATTCCCGATCACTTCATATAGTTCTTCCTGAGAAACCGTACCTTCCACAAAGCCGATAAGGGAATTAGCTGTAAGGCTTTGATCCCATTCGAAAAGATCATCGAGAAACTCTAGGGAGTTCCATCGATCAACTCTTCGCGACCAGTGCTCAGGAACATACGCAATGGCAGGTCCAGAAAAGTTCGCAGCATCTAAAAGGAAAGTCCACGTGATCTTTCCACTATCGAGAGACCACGGTTGCTCATCGATTCGTTCAGCTCCACCAAAAATTGGTAACCCTACCCACGAGGTTCCAAGATAAATTCCACCTTCGTTATCGAAAGTCTTTTGGTCTTCATCAAAAGAAATAAGGTTCGGAGGCACAATAAGAGTGTTAGAAAGGGTAACCCTTCCAAGCAAAGAACAATCAATACGGGCTTCATAGAACCCCCACCCTCCTCCAGTGTCACTTAGAGGGCTATAGAGATGAGTTGCTGCTGAAGCCATATATTTTGGAAATTTGCTTCTACCCATCTTGTCATGAATAAAAAGACCTCCTTCAATTGAATTGAATAGCCCATGCGGACGAGCACGGTCATCCCCAATCCACTGGCCCCATAATCCAAACTGGCCAGTTGTCGGATTATGTTCCATCATTTGAAAAATTCGGAGGTATTGCTGTACCCCATAAAGATCCTCTGATGAATTTTCCGACCGAACGACCTCAGCGTGCATTCTTACTTCAAGAAAGTGGTCGGATTTACATTCCAAAATTTCGTCTTTTGTTGGAATAACGAATTCACCTTTATTTGCTGCTTCTGGGCAATGGCGCGGAAGGTAAACGCCAGCGAACCATTCTCGTTTCTCTGGCTGATTTGGGTTTTCTGTATCTATTTCTGTTGCTTTTTCCTCTTCGGCCTCTGTTTGCTCCTCAGAAAGTTGTTCTTCAATTTCTTGTTTTTGATCTGACGCTGGTGCTGTTGTCTGAGTTGGAGATTCGCCAGAGCAGCCAAAAAGAGTCATGACAACCAAGATGGAAACAATGTAGTGACGCAGTGATCGGTTGTTTCGTATTACTGGAATGTAACAGAAAGATCTAATTCTTAGTCGGCTGGATTTTCGCACAGTCTTAGAGTGTCGGTGAATTCCCAGCGAAATTCAGTCTCATCTGATCCGGGTGGATCTCCTGAATATTCAGAGAAAACAACGACATAATCCGCTGTTCGTAAAGAAAACTCATCAGCTGAGAAGTTGTACAAGAGGGATGCTCCAATCGCCTCCTCAAAAAGATCTGGCTCAGGAACTATAAGTGGCCCTCCAGGCGTTGCAATATCAGTAATCGATATTGGGGCATCAGGTTCGTTCGGGTCCCAGTCAACAAGCAGGCTTTCTGGAAATCGGACAATGCTGGGAAAGATCTTATCCCATCCGTTAATAACGTGGAAAGAGTTTCGAATACCCCACCGAACAACTTTGGGTTCCACCAAGTCTGAGCGTGTGAAATCTACGTAGAGAGCGCCCCAGTAGATGGTTCGATACTGAGTTCCGCATTCTGTATACCATCCAGCTTCCTGAGTTGGAGATCCTAGCCCTTCCGTGACAGCCGGAATAGCAATTTCCATAAGGTTCCCTATTTGCACACCGCAAATATCTTCACCAATAACAATGTTGCACCCTGTGGGCTCATTAGGAACTCCTGTGAGTGGGAGGCCATTCTGTTCAAGAGCGGCTATATGCGCTTCACGAGTTCCTGGGCCATACAGCCCATCTGCACCTATCTCTAAGAGTTCTTGTAATTCCATCACTTCGATGCTGGGGACGAGCCATTCATATTCTCTTGTTAGGATTACATAGTTAGGATCATCTGGGGTTGGAGTAGCTATTGGGATTTCAGTTGCTGAAGATGGGACCATGGCGGAAGTGCTTTCAGGCACTACTTCGGGAGAAGAGGTCGTTGAGGAGTTATCGCTTTTGAGTAATTGATACGCTATGAAGGCAAGCACAACTAATGCTGCGGCTATCAGAAGATTCCTTATTCTTCTATTTCGTCGTCGCGGTCCAAAGAAACTAGTCATAGGTATAGAAAATGCTAAAACGATTTTGTGTTTTAGACAAAACGAATGACGGAGTTCTTAGAAATTATAATTAGCTACTTGTAACTTTGAATATTTTGGATGATCTGTAACTTTTCTTCCAAAGTGGCTTCCGCCGAAGTTTCGATTTGCATTCGCTGCAACTCCTCATCGAGCCAAGTGAGAAAAACGCTTACTTCGGGATCCATTTGGGAGGTTTGTGTCTCCATATTCCCATAGAAAACTTCTCCTGTAGTTCCATCAAGGGTAACGACATCACCAGCAGAAAAAATTATGTCACCGAAAGACGCGGAATCGCCATCGATTCTAAGCTCCGAAATTCCTACAACTGCAGGTATCCCCCACCCTCTTGCAACAACGGCAGCATGACTTGCTAGCCCCCCAGTGGCAGTAATTATTCCTTGTGATACAGCCATTCCATGGACATCAGCTGGGGACGTTTCCGGACGAACCAAAATAACGTCTACCCCTTTATCACTTTCTTCCACTGCTGCATCCGCAGAAAAGACTAGGGACCCTGTGGCAACTCCTGGTGAAGCCCCTAATCCTTTTGCTAAAACTTCAGAAGATGCAGAGACCTGATCCATTTCTAAAGCTGATTGGAGTTGATCGGGGGTAACGCGGTTCATTGCTTGTTCTTGGGTTAATGGAAATGCAAGGTCTTGCACCATCTCAACAGCGATACGAATCGACGCTGCAGGAGTGCGCTTTCCGATACGGCTTTGAAGTATCCATAGCTTTCCCTCTTCAACTGTGAACTCTATGTCACACATATCTGTGGTGATTCTCTCAAGTGATGTAGCGACTTCTGAAAGTTCTTGGAATGCGTTTGGCACAATTTTTTTCATTTCATCTAATCCAAGGGTCTGATGCGACCCTGACACAACATCTTCTCCCTGTGCGTTAGGAAGAAAATCTCCGAATAATTCATTAGCACCTGTAGAAGGATTACGTGTGAACAAAACTCCGGACCCTGATTTATTTCCTGTGTTCCCAAACACCATCGCCTGAACGGTGACAGCTGTTCCGTAGTGATCAGGAATCTTTTCAACTTCTCTGTAGGTTTTTGCCCTCGGGCTATCCCATGAGTTGAAAACCGCTTCGACCGCTAAATGAAGTTGCTCCCAGACGTCTGAAGGAATGTGTTCGATCTGAGTGTCTTTTTTATGGAGGACAATGTCGTGGAACATCGATTCGAAACGGCTCCTACATTCAGAAGCGAATTCTGGATTACTCCTTCTTTCAAGCCCTACAGCAGTTTGGTCAGTTAAACCCAAATTGAGGATCGTGTCCATCATCCCAGGCATGGAAACTGGAGCTCCCGACCGAACACTTACCAGTAGAGGATTATCGGGACTGCCAAAAGATCGACCAGTAGATGATTCAATTCGAGCCATTGCTTGTACCAGTTCATCTTCAAGAAATAAGAGAGATTTCTCCTTTTGGAATCTATGGAATGCTTCTGTAGTTATTACAAATCCTGATGGGACAGAAAGACCCAGATCTGAGGACATCTCTACAAGACTGGCCCCTTTCCCACCCAGCAGCATTCTTCGTTCTTCCTTGGATGTTTCTCCAGCATCGGTGAAATGGATAATGTACATCTAAGCTCCGAGGTCATAAATAACTTTAGATCAAAGCAAGTTCGATTGCTATGAGAAATAAACTAGAAAAGTTCTACCGACGGATCTACTCTAAAAGCGTGATCGAGAACGATACCAACTAGGGGGATAAGGACTGATGAAGGTGCTTCTCGTCGATGACCATCCAATGGTTCGAATGGGAATTCGGGCTGGGCTGGAGTCGACATTTCAGGAAAGCGTTGAGATAGTAGAAGCTGGATCAGTAGACGAAGCTATCTCAGCGCTTAATGAGGGGTTATTTGATATAGCGGTTCTGGACCTTCGACTTGGAGAGGGATCTGGTCTTGATATCGCGAGGTATGTCACTGAGAATGACCTGACCGTCCGCTGTGTGGTGTTTACCTCGGTAAAATCCCCGAGATCATTAATTGCAGCTTTTGAAAGCGGATCGGTTGCAGCTTACTTGGAAAAAGACTCCGATCTTGAACCTTTAGCAGAAGCAATTGAAGCGGCTGCGAAAGGCTTTTCTATGCTTACACATTCTGATGCTCGGGCTGCTGCGACTGAACTTGGCTCTCAGGGGGCTTTGGATAGAAATACTTTGACGAAAAGAGAGCTTGAGATTGCTGAACTTATAGCGGATGGACTGAGCGATGCAGAAATCTCTGAAACGCTTCATCTTGCTTCGAGTACGGTACGAAACAATTTGACAACGATCTATCAGAAAGTAGGTGTCGAATCTCGAACACTTCTTGCTGGGCTTGTTTGGGAGAGCCGAAAAGATCTAGAGATTTTGTAGAGTCCCCCAGATACTCTGCCAATTAGCAGGTGCTAAACATTCTTTCGAGAATGTCGATTTCAGCTGTTGAGAGGGCGGTTCCGGTTCCTCGGTAGTTTTGGTAAGCGCCGGCACCGTTGTAGTATGCGGTGATTCCATCGGCGAATGGTTCTTCTCCGCCGAAGATCTCACGGGCGTCGATACGAAAGGTGTTCCCTGTTTCAGGATTAAGGCATCGCCGAGCAATTGCGTAAGAATATGCATGTCCGGCTTCGTGGACCATGATGTCGGTGAGTCGTCCGGATTCTACGCCTCGATTGGATACCCATAGGGTGTAGGACCAGTCGGCGCCATGATTACCATTAGCATCCCATCCGGCACTGTCCCATACACCGTAAACGCATCGTCCGAAGGTGACCTTTGCGTAGGGGTGGCATCCGTTAACGACTGTAACTCCACCAAACGCTGTTCGGAGTTCTGCTGGTAATGCTGCAGCTGCGGCTTCGACCTGTGCTTGGTACTGTCCTTCGTAGCCGTCGAAACAGGTTATCCCTGAACAACTAGCAGGAGCTGTTGGCGTAACTGGTTTTTCTTCAACAGCGGGAACTTCAACAACTACAGGTGAGACTGGAACATTATCAGTGTTGAGTCCTCGTTCTGCGAGTGCTGCCATGTGAAGACGTGAGGTCATGTTTCCGTAAACACCGTCAACTGTTGTACCGAGAAGTTCTTGAAGGAGGGCGGTGTCGGGATCATAAGTTCCCCAGGAGTATTCAATGGAGGTATCGGAGAGAACATCTTCAAGTTGCTGTTGGAGACGTTTAATTTCAGCTTCTGCTGCTGCACTGCTTTGAGTTTCAGTTGCTTCTACTTCGTTAGATGAAGTTTCTTCGACTATGAGTTGCGTTTGACCTATTTCAGGAACAACCACATATTCATTATGAGAATGACCGTGATCGCTAGCTTCTTGATGTGTTTCCTCTTTAGATACGTAGGTTTCGACTTCTTCTTGTTCTTCGCTGTGCTGATGTGTTTCGGCGGTATCGAGGATAAGGGACTTATATGTTTCTTTTCCCTCTGTCAGATTTGATAGGTCTCCATTTCCTGCTGGTATACAAGCGGTTGTCAATACTAGGAAGGCGACGACTAGGGCGGTGATGGCTGTGATGAGAGTTGTGTTTTTGTTCATACAGTTATTCTGTAAAAACACAAGGATCTTAACTAGATTGAAATCAACCTGGTTTTCTAGCTATTCCAGCTATCTGCTTCCGGTACATTTGTACTAATAACATGACGAATTCCTTGGAAATACAAGCATTATTTCTATATTGAATCTTTCATGTCGCTTCTAACGTTTCGCGAAAGTTCTTATGAAAAAGGAAATAAGGAACTTGGCAAGCGAATTATTTTCATTTATTAAGGAATCAAAAAGTGACAAGCGCTCTATTGATAGGAGGCGGCTAGTCTAGAAAGATGTCTAGTCCACTTCCTATTCGCTTTCTCCAATCAGCTTCGCGTCTTGATCAACTTCCAAATAGTGTTCTTGAGCTAGCTATTGTCGGACGATCGAATGTTGGGAAATCATCCCTCATTAATGCTTTGGCACATAGAAAGAAACTTGCAAAAACATCAAAAACACCTGGAGCTACACAACTGATTAATATCTACGAGCTCGACCCGAAAGGTTCGGGGTCTTGGCTTGTTGATCTTCCTGGGTACGGTTTTGCTAAAGCTCCGAAAGCAGAAATGGACCGATGGAAGCTAATGATTGAAGAGTATTTGATGAAAAGTGACACGCTTGGCGCTGTCATTTTGTTAATTGACAGCGCCGTTGGCCCAACATCCTTGGATCTACAAACTGTTGAGTGGCTTGACCATATAGATCTTCCCTACCGCTTTGTCGCAACGAAGGAAGACAAAGTACGGCCATCTAAAAGAGGAGCTAGAAAAGACGATCTGGTGAAAAAATTAGGAATTGAAAAAAAAGATGTCCTGTGGGTAAGCGCGAACACGGGAACAGGGATAGGGGAACTTCGTTCAGAAATTATCGAATTTTTCTCAACTTGATTGTTGTGACTTTGCAGCCTGATATACCTTGCGAAGATCTTTGAGTCCAGCGGGGAGTTCTATAGGCGGATCAGGTAATTGGGTTACACCATGCTCTTCGAGGATCTTTGTCATAGCATCTGGGTCGTCACTCCACGAACGGGGGTCCCCCATCATAACTTCGTAGAGAGTGACTCCGTTTGGGCCTGCTCTAAATGGTCCGAAATCAGCTCCAAGCGGAAGCTCAATATGGGTTCCTACTCCACAGAGCCTTTCACCGCATAGAAACTCTCCCTTGAGAACAGTAAGTACATGGGGGCTGAAATGGCCATGTTTTCTGACGATCATTCCAGGATCCCATTGTGCAAATAGGGCAAGGTACATGGGGTCAACGGAGAACGCAACCCATTTTTCCCATACATGGGACTCACTACCGTTAGCGTTACGTTGACTCCGGACAGGTATCCAAGGCACTTCATCGTCGTTTTCTAAGTGTGTGAATGTAGGAAACGTATCTGGAATACGTGGACTCATTTCAGAATCTGGCATCTATTGTTCCTGTTTTTTATTGTCAGTGTCGGGGAATTCAATAACTTTTCCACGGTCAATACTTACCCAGTCGCGCGCTTCTAAATATGGTCGAAATACCTGAAATATGCGTTTTTCGTCTTCGCCTGTCTTTGGTTTCTGCAGTTCATATAAATCAGGAAATTCAAGCCATAATGTAACTGCCTCCCAAAGCTTCATAGCTTGCTCTCCTTCGGGAGGGTCAATGAGAACAGGTCCATATAATGCGTGATCGCCGAAGAAAAGTGTTGGGACTCCGTATCCCCCAGCGTCGATAACCCGTTGATGGTCTTGTTTGATTTCGTCATGCGTTGTCAGGTCTTCTAGGGAAACATCAACAATGTGTGGATCCATTCCTAATTCTTCGAGGAGTTCTTTCGCCACAGCGGGTTCGTGGGGGCGTTTCCCTTCCTCATGAAGCGCCCTACCTGACCTTTCGTACCATCTATCAAGGTTCTCCATGCTTTCTCTCCGTAAGATTGCTCCGATTCGCATCATTGACCATCCGTAGGACCAATCTCGTTCCCACGGGTGTTTTTTCCCATCTCGTAAATTCACTTCCTCAAGGCTGAAGAACTTCCAGTTAATGGTTAATCCATTTTGTGCTCGGACATTTCGGATCCATTTTGATGTCTGATACGCCCAAGGGCACATAACATCAAAATGAAAATCAACTTCAGTGGGGTTGCTGCTCATACTTTCCTTTCAATGCCTTCTTCTATTGTTGTCGGAGAAGCAGGTGAGGATCAAGATGAGAGATCAGGAAGTCTCCACTAGATTAGATTATGAGAAATGATGAACACAGACTCTAATCCTATTTTTGTCCCGACGAAGCTTGGGCCGATTGAACTTCGTAATCGCGTTATCAAAGCGGCGACCTTTGAGGGGATGGCGATTGACAATATGGTCACGGATGCGCTGATTGATTTTCACAAGGCTTTCGCCGCTGGGCGTATAGGGATGACGACGCTTGCTTACTGTGCCGTGTCGCCTGACGGACAGGGTGCACCTAATGAAATCGTTATGCGGGAAGAGGCAGTCCCTGGATTACGATGCTTCGTGGATGCGATGCATAATTTTGATGTCGCCGCATCTATACAGCTTGGTCATGCTGGCCCTGTGGGAATAGGAGTTGGAGGTCCTGCATTATCAGCATCAAAAGTCTTCTCAAAAACACGTTTTAAAAACACGACGCCTGCAGACGACACGCAAATCCAAAGGATTATTATCGACTTTGTCTCGGCAGCTGAACTTGCAGCAGAGAGTGGGTTTGATTGCGTTGAGCTGCATTTTGGTCACGGGTACCTTATAAGTAATTTCTTGAGTCCCAAACTCAATAAACGGCAAGATCATTGGGGTGGTTCACTGGAGAACCGTGCCCGTTTAGCTCGAACAATAGCCAAAAGAGTTAAAGACGTTCTCCCAGACAGTGTTGCCCTTATTGCGAAACTGAATTTGGATGATGGGGTGAAGAGTGGTTTCCATGTGGATGAATGCGTCAAAGTTGCAAAAATGCTTGAGCTAGACGGAGCACTTGACGCTATTGAACTGACTGGAGGAAGTTCTTTTGAGAATCCAATGTACTTCTTCCGTGGGGATGTTCCCGTTCACGAAATGGCAGAAATATTCCCCGGTCGTATTATGAAAGCCGGTTTCAAACTAACTGCGAAGAAGTTCATGCCGTACTACCCGTTTGAAGAAGCGTATTTTCTTGAACAAGCAAGACTTGTTCGTGAGGCCGTCACAATGCCTTTAATTCTTCTCGGTGGTATAAATAATTTATCTACGGTGCAATTGGCACTTGACGAAGGTTTTGACTTCGTTGCGATCGGTCGAGCCCTGTTGCGCGAACCAGACCTCGTGAAGCGTTGGGAAGAAGGCAACGACGCGAATGGGGCATGTATTCACTGCAATAAATGCATGCCAAGTATTTATCAAGGAACGCATTGTTGGATCGTTCCAGAAGAGAACCGGCCCGGTCATGATAAATGGCCGCTTCAGGCTCAGAAAGTAGGTCTCAGTGATTGATGTCGTAAATGATGGAAGAGTCCGAGTATTTCGTTTAAATAGACCAGAAGCTAAGAATGCGTTCAACGAGGCATTGTATGACAGCCTTACCGAATTACTAATAGAAGCAGAAGGTGATTCGACTGTTGCTGTAGTAATGGTCACCGGTCAGGGTGATAGTTTTTCGTCAGGCACTGATGTTGTTGAATTGGGGAAACGGATGGCTGACCCTTCATTCACTCCTGGTAAACATGGCTTCCCCGGACTAGCAGATACCTTGGTGGATTTTTCAAAACCTTTGCTGTGTGCGGTTAATGGCCTTGGGTTGGGTATCGGTGTAACAATTCTTGGCTTATCCGATCTTGTATTTATGGCGCACAGCGCCAGAGTTAAATGCCCTTTTACAGACTTAGCGTTAGCTCCAGAAGCTGCGAGTAGTTTTACTTTTCCTGCGATTATGGGCCGGCAGAATGCAACATGGACACTATTGAGTTCTGAGTGGCTTTCGGCAGAGGAATGTTTTTCGATGGGGCTGGCGTTTAAGCTCTGCTCGGATGATGAATTGATGGATGTCGCAATGGAACATGCTCAGATTTTGGCAGCTAAACCCATCAGCTCTCTTGTTGCGTCAAAGAAGCTCATTATGGATCCGATACGTGAACGAATTCATGAAGCCAGAAAACATGAAGATGGTGCATTCGCCGAGCTACTGGGTAAACCTGCGAATCTTGAAGCTCTGCAAGCTTTCGCTGAGAAACGTGACCCGGACTTCTCCAGTTTGGGAGAATAGAAAATTCATGCGAAGCTAAATATATGACTATTTCCTCACCGTTCTATTCTGAAGATCATGAAGCATTCCGGTCAGTGGTGCAACAGTTTGCTAAGAACGAGATTGTTCCCAACATTCAAGAATGGGAACAAGCAGGAGAGGTGCCGAGAGACCTATACAAAAAAGCAGCGTCCGTAGGACTTTTCGGAGATGGATTTGAAGAGGCGTACGGCGGCCATGGGCAACGTGATGCAATACTCCGGATGGTGATTATGCAGGAGTTGGCCATGGCCGGATCAGGGGGGGTAGTTGCGTCAATGCTTTCGAATTACATCGGTCTTCCCCCGATACAAAGAGCAGGTTCTGATGAGATGAAGACACAGGTGCTGACTCCATGTCTCGCTGGAGATGCTGTAGCTGCGCTCGCTATTACTGAACCAAGCGGTGGATCTGATGTGGCCAGAATTCAAACAGTCGCTAGACGAGATGGTGGAGAATTTATCGTAAACGGGCAAAAGACATTCATCACCTCCGGAATGCATGCAGATTTTCTGACTGTGGCAGTTCGCACCGGAGAAGAAGGGGCTCGCGGTATTTCTCTGCTCCTTATAGAGGGAGACCGCAAGGGAGTGGAACGAACACGACTTGACAAGATGGGTTGGTTGTCATCAGATACCGCTACGTTGTATTTCGATGATGTCCGTGTACCGGCAGAAAATCTGATCGGTGAGGAAGGAACTGGATTTGCATCAATCGTGAACAATTTCAATGCTGAGCGAATTGATATGGCTGCTCAATCGATCGCTTTTTCTCGAGCTTGTTATCAGGAAGCGTTGGAATGGTCTCAAGATCGAGAGACATTCGGTAAACGCCTTGCAGATCATCAAGTAATCCGTCACAAATTCATCGAAATGGATAGGAAAATTAACGCAGCGCAAGCATGGTGTGAACTTTTGGCATGGCGGTTGAATCAGGGGGATGATCCTGTTGCTGAAATAGCGGAACTGAAAGTGCAGGCAACAACTACCTTTGAGTTCTGTGCCCGTGAAGCAGCCCAGATTCTTGGAGGTGCTAGCTATTTGAAGGGGTCAGTAACGGAACGCCTCTACAGGGAGGTTCGTGTTCAGGCTATTGGCGGTGGAAGCGAAGAAATTATGCGTGACCTTGCCAGCCGACAGTTGGGAATTTAGCCAACTCGTTGTGTCGCGCATCTAAAGATTAGACATGTTCCAGATATTTGATAGTTCTTATCTGAATATGGAATCCATACTGGCATTCCTTTATCAACGTGCAGGCTTTGACCATGGCCACTTGTAATGGTGAACGATCCCTCTGTTGCGATCAATATTTCTGGTCCATTGAGAGTAACTTCCCAGCTATGTTCTATATCCAAACGCGACAAACTGAATCGAGTGGGAGATGAATACGTATGGACTGTATCTATAGGTCTTTGTATTTCTGGATGTGTCGTTGAAAAGGAGCTAACAGCCAAATACTGGTTATGGTCTATTTGTTTTGGTGTTAATCCGCATCTGAGGACATTGTCACTATTTGAAGTTATTTCTACTGCGTTTCCATGAAGGTATGCATGAGTGATTCGAGGTGGAACATACAAGGACTCCCCTGGAAGCAGTGTTAAAAAGTTCATCATTAAGAAAATCACGAGTCCGGGGTCAGCCGGATACATTTCAACCAAGTCACCGAAATAGGATATTTCGCTGCCGGATAAAACTGTGTTCCTTGGATAGGACGACAGAATATCTGCTGCGAATGACTGTACGAGTAGTGGCGGGTACGTGAGGATTTTTCCTATAACTTTCTTCAATGCTTCCTCAGAATTTCTTTGTGAAAGTATTTTTTGAAGATGGTGAAATTCTTCATTTGTTGCGAGTTCAAAGATGCTGCTAATTTCACTGACTGATCGGAATCCAAATTTGATATCAGTGTCCGTTATTGCACAGACAATTTCCTCTTTTCCACGGGGTGAGAAATAAGATTTGGTTTCTTTCTCTAGATGAGCTTCGTCTTTGAATCCTGCTGAAGCTTGTTCTTCGGTTGGGTGCACTTGGAGGGATAAGGGAGAGCGGATAGCCAGAATTTTCATTATGTACGGAAGTTCTCCGTTGAAATCTTTTGCGTGCTCTCCTAGAGCTTCGTCAGGATTTAGTGCTATGAGTTCATCGAGGCCTTGATTGGTGTCAAGTACTCTGCTTGGTGATTTCGGATGAGCGCCCATCCATAATTCAGCTTCTGGATCAGCACCCGAAACTCGGCCTTGGAGGGTAGGGATATATTCATAATCACCCCAGTGGTAGTGCTGGATGTTTTTCCCGAGTAGTTGCATCAGTGGACCCTACTCTTTCCCGATATTCCATTCAATGAGGGCAGCGACAAGTTCATCTAGAGATCGGACAATCCTATCCAACGACCGGCTTATCATTAGATTTACAATTTCTTCGCCTTCGAACCTTGCCCGCCAGTCTGTAAAAATTCCTATCGAGGGTTTTTGCAGGGCTGCAGCATAGCCAAGTTCCCATGCTGTTCCATCATCAGTTGTAATACCATTTAAATTCGCAACAATAAGGTCTGCTGACAGTATGGCGTCTCGATTATTCTCAAAGATTTCTTGGACGGTGTCTGGAGTTTTCTCCGGATTATCACGATGTGGTAGAAAAGTTTTGAAACCTGCTTGAGCAACGGTGGCTTCAATCTTTTCTATCCACCAACGCTCCCCTTCATCAAAAAGTGGACCGGCAATGTATATAACTTTTGGATCCATACCTTTCATTATCTCTGCGCAATACCGTCTTTCCGCTTTTTCTACCTGAAATCGGCTTCTTAAGTTTTCGTGGCAGGCACGGGTTAAACAAATATTTGTAGGATAAGGGCATGGAGAAATCAGAACTGGCTGAATTTTCGGCTTCATTGATACAAAGATTTCCTTTGGTAAATGATCATCCTGATATAGCTGGGCTACTTCGAGATCATGAGATTCTGCAATGCTTGGGTGAAGCACTCTCGGCTGAGTATGCACATGCTGATATAACGAAAGTCGTCGCTGCGGAAGCACGCGGACCTGTTCTAGGAGCGTTAGTCGCGAAATTTCTGCATGCTGGTCTGGTTCTTATTCGCAAGGACGGGCGAAATCATCCGGGATCTGACATCAGAATCACATCTGGTGAAACATGGAATGGTCTAGAAGTAGAGTTCCAAAGTAGATCATTTGATTTAGATCAAAGAGATCGGGTTCTTATCGTCGATGACTGGGCAACAACGGGAAATACGATCAGAGCTGCGAAAGAATTCATCATTCAATCCGGTGCTACCTATATTGGAGCGTCAGTAATCGTGAATAAGGCGGAAACTTCCACTCTCGACAATCTGAACATCTCTTGGCTGGTTAAGTTCGACGACCTTGTTTAGTGGGCCTGCGATGTTTTCGTAAGTGAGATCTTTTGGGAGTAGTTGAAAGTCGCAACTCCAACAAGATGTTTCATAGGTGATTTCCCAAATTGCCGGCTATCTGTCCCCTTCGGGCTGCGTAACTCAACGAAATCATCGTCGGTAACAGCCTCAACATGTTTAATTAAAATTGTCTTCTTGTGAGGATGCCTAATGGCAACAATATCTCCCTTACAGCAATGGGTATCGGAGCGAACGAATATGATGTCATCTGGTTGGAGCAAGGGAATCATACTATTCCCGCCAACGCGGAAGATTTTTCGTTTCCGTAATGCTAACGCTAGGAGTTCCTGAAGAACAGTTCCGATCAACTTGCTTCGTAATATGTAACTTCTCGGCCTTTGCTTTCCCAAAACATATTATGGATCTTTTCGACTGCTGCCATAAGCTGGTCAGCTGCATCCGTGGAAACATGCTGCTTGCATTCTGAACATGCTTTGGCTGCATTCCAAAACACATCATGGAGATCTGGGTAAGCTTCAAGATGAGCTGGCTTAAAGTAGTCGGTCCACAGCACGAGAAGTTCGTGTTTTGCTAATTCAGCCTGTTCTTCTTTTATTGTCACATACCTGCCAACAGTGTTGAGATAGGAAGCAACTGCTTGGGTATCTCCAGGTTCCGGTGGGGTTAGATCAAGGATTTTTTTCGTCATAGACCGGACAGCCTCAGCAGCAATTCTTGCTGATGATGGATCGTATACTCCGCATGGACCGTCACAGTGAGCTTCGGCTATTGGGAGATCATTGAGGATAAAATTCTTGGAAGGGTTCTTTTCTTGCATATGGAATCATCTCCTTTGTTTCGACATAATGTCAAAGGTCAACAGCGATAACAGTAGCCGAACAATTGAATTTCGTCTCATCTCAAGCGGAGTTTCTTTGAAGAGATTCCATGTGATTTGACGCCTTCTGCTGGAACTGGAACCTTTTAGTGATGGATTTTGCGCTTCTCGTGTCTGCCTTTGGTTTCGGTATCCGCCATGGATTTGATTGGGACCATATTGCGGCAATTTCAGGCATTGCAACTGGTGAAAAGAACCCAAGAAGAGCTTTTTCTCTTGCTACTGCGTATGCCTTTGGACATGCAGCAGTCGTGATTCTTCTTGGTGTCGGAATTATTCTTGCAGATTTTAAAATCCCGGATTCAGTCGACACCACAATGATGTACGTCATCGGTGGATCTCTCATTGGATTAGGACTGTGGGTGCTTGTAAACGTTGTCATTCAGGGAGAAGACTTTCAGCTACGTAGTCGCTGGATGATTATCCGAGATGGAGCTTTTCGAGGGTTGCAACGAGTTAGAAGATCTTCTACCGGTCGGTCAATCGTAGTTGAACATGAACACGCTCATCTGCATCCAGAGAACATGGAAGTACATGATCATAATCATGAGAATACTCACCTAGCAGAAGGCCCAATAGAAGGTGATACGCACTTCCACCGCCACCGACATGAGATTCATGTCGAAAGTTCAATCCTTGATAAATCATCAGCTCGTGGAGTCGGGATACTTCATGGCATTGGGATAGAAACTCCCACGCAGATCGTTATATTTGTCGCTGCTTCACAAGCTTCAGGAAAAGTGGGGGGATTACTGATCTTATTGGCATGGGTTCTAGGTCTTCTGGTCGCAAACTCCTCGATCGCACTGATTTCAGTAAATTCCAGTAGTTGGTTACGCCAGCATGTCAATATCTACCGGTATATCGCTGTTTGTATAGGGCTATTGAGCTTAGTTATCGGTGTGCTCGTATGTATAGAACAGGATGATCTTCTACCTGTCTTCTAGCCTTTGAAGCACTTCTGATGAAGTTGGTAATGAGGGTTGAGCTCCTGCGATAAGCGTTGTTGCTGCACCTACTTGTACCGCCCATTGTGCTGCCTCGACAAGATCTTTTCCTTCCACAAGACTTCCTGCTAATGCAGCACAAAATGAGTCGCCGGCGGCGGTGGTATCAACTGGTGAGATTTCAGGCGCGGGAATATGTACTGCTTCATTGCTGGCGACAACTACAGCACCTTGTGCACCTAGGGTGACAATGGTTGATGAACATGGGAAAGCTATAGCCATTGCAAAAATCGATTCGAGGTTGTCTGCACTTCCATTTCCTATTAGCAGTTCAAGTTCTTTCTGATTTGGGACAAGAACATCTACTAAGTCAAGTAACTCAAGTGGGACACTTTCGTTCGGAGCTGGAGCAGGATTCCAAATAACGGTTCCTTCTGCTACTCGGGCCGCAGCTAAAACTGTCTCAATGGGAATTTCCGCTTGAAGAAGAACCACCTGCGCTTCAGCGACGAGTGGTACAGCAGCTACATCTTCAGGTGAGAGTTCACTATTAGCTCCAGGACTAACAACAATCGCATTGTCCCCATCATTCTGGACTGAAATTAGCGCTACTCCTGTCGGGATTTCTGGTGTTGTAAATAGGAATTCTGTACTTACATCATTCTCTTCAAGGTTGGCCTGTAGGAACTTTCCATTCTCATCGTCACCAATTCTTCCAATCATTGCTACCGATTTCCCTAGGCGTGAAGCAGCGACTGCCTGATTGGCTCCTTTCCCTCCGGGAATTCGGCGAAGATCTCCACCTAAAACTGTCTGCCCGACTTTTGGGATGCTGTCGACATTGACAACGAGGTCCACGTTGCATGAACCTACAACGGCAATATCTACTGACATGTTCAAAGTTTGTCACAAACACTTAGTTGGGACCAATGGTTAGAAATGTTAACCGTAGAGCCCAACCAATCTTCCTGTTAATCCAATAGCGGCGATTACCATGAAGATCCGAATGATCCGTTCTCCTCCCTTTACGGCAATTCGAGCCCCTAGCCATCCGCCTGCCGAAAGTCCGACAGTTAAAATCAATGCTGGCAGCCAGCGTACTTTTCCTTGCGCTATGAAGACAGGAAGAGCAGTCATTGTCACGGCAAGAGTAATTACTACTTTGACGAAATTTGCTTTCATGAGGGGAAGTCCAGATCGTGTGAGAAAGGCAAGTAGTACTAATCCCACGCCCATCTGAATAGCGCCCGCGTAAATTCCAATAAACAAAAAAAGGATGAAGGTAGCTGTTCTACTTAAGGCAGGTCTCCGATGAACAGCTTTTGGTTCTCTGAGCGATAAAAAAATGATGGGAAGCATAAGGATTCCGAAAATAGTTTCAAATGCTCTATCAGTTACTTGACTTATGGCAATCGAGCCGATCAGTGAACCGACAATTACTGGGAGAAGAAAAGGAAGTGATTCTCTGTATGCTTTTACCTCTTGTCGATGAAATGACCAGATCGTTGTTCCGTTTGATACAAAGATTCCAACTCTATTCGTTCCATTAGCGAAATTTCCCGGAACTCCAGCCAACACGAGCAGAGGAACAGTTAGTGATGAACCTCCTCCGGCCATAGCATTCACGATGCCGGCAGCTCCACCGCCAACGAATAAAAGAACTGCTTCCCACCAAACCATAGGTCTACCGTAGCTCAGCAGCTGAGTCGGTAAATTTACTCTGCCCGATTCCCTCGTATTAAATCAGTATGTCCGTCCCAGTTCTCAGAGGCTTTCTTCCAACCAGCGAAAACTTCACGTATCCCTGAATTGTCTCCATGAAGTTCTAGGAAGCAGCCAATTGCATCTCGTGTATCTACATAGATGACATTTGCGACTGACCAAAGGGAGGAAGCAATCGGGAAACCGGCAGCTTCATATTTTTCTCCTTCTCTTTCTATGTCATCATCAGGTACGAGCATGCCTATGTGGTGGAACCCTTCTTCTCCAGCGCCATACATATCCCGATAGATGGATGGGCCTTCTTCGTTCTGTTGAATGAACTGGATATGGGTGTCACCGTGGTAGCCGAAACCGTAATCCAGCGGAACAGTCATTTCGTCTCCGCGGTAAAGGTGCCTATCACCCCAATGCCCACGAGTCACAAAAAAAGGGCCGGCTCCTGTCGCCATGTTCCATTTTCTGCATGCTTCGTCAATATCGTTGACGAACCAGGCGTGTTGCACAATTGGGTAGCGGATAAGTGGTTCCATAATTTCCTTCCATTTATGGCCTAATTGTGTCATTTCTAATACTGAACTTCCAAAAGGAATGGCAACATTATTTGAAATTAGATCTATCCTTTGAATATGGAATCTTCAACTGATGCATTTTTCCGTGAAGTACTTGCCGGTAGGACACCTGTGGCTGACCAGCTTGAAAAGATTCACGGGTTAGCATGGGAGGTTGCAGATCCTGTCTTGCTTGACATCTGTCGTTTACGAATCGCCATGCTTTTGGGTTGCCACTCTGAGCTAGAAGTCTTAAATAGTGATTTAGATTCGGATAAAATTGCTTCTCTTTCTCAATGGGCTGCGTCGGGTTTGTTCAGTGAGCGTGAAAAGTCATGTTTGCGATTCACTGAAGAATTCATTGTTGATGTCTCGCAGATTCCCGATAGTTCAGCCTTTGCAGTTCGCGATCACCTTGGGGAGGAGGGTTTCGTTAATTTTGTGAATGCCCTCCTTGTGATTGAGCAGAGAATACGGCTGCAACTGGTGTGGAGGAAAATTCGTAATGAGGTTTCAGTATGACGAGATCACAAAGGGTTGCATCTACACATTTCAACAAAGAATTTCGGGAGTCTCTTTCTTTATGGCAAGAAGAGGTAGTTCAATTGGGGCTGGTTGATCCTGTGACAACTGAGGTTGTTCGGTTGCGTTGTGCCGATCACCATGATTGCTATACGTGAAAGTCTTTACGTCTAGCAGTTGCTAGAGAACACGGACTAGATGAAGATTTGGCTCAACAAGCTATGCGAAACGACGAAAATTTAGATCTGCAGTATTCTCTTGCTGCTCGTTTTGCTACACATTTAATGACACAACCGAATGAGATCGACGGTGACGATCTAGTTGGTTTGAAAGAATTCTTTACTGAGGATCAGTTAATTGAGTTGTCCTTGGATGTGATGAAATGGAATTATCAGAAAGTTTCTGTTGCGTTGGGAACAGACAGAGAAGTTCGCGAAGGGGAGCTAAGCGAACTGCATTTTGATGAGAATGGAAAGTGGTCTTTTAGTTAGAAGACTCTCCATTCCTCTGGTTTGCGGCCGAGTTGAATGAGACGTTCTGTTACTTGTAGTGGCGGTTCAGGCATCTTGCCTTCACGGAATTCTTGTATGTGTTCACCGTCTTCAGCCCACACGTGGCAGGTATTTATGTTCCCCTGATGCATCTTTTCACGGTTTTTATCTACAGCACCCGGTGGTAAACCACTCTCTCTTCTTTGCAGTACTGCCATGGACCATGTCGCTTGGACTATCGCTGGTGCCATTGCTTGAAGAAGTGCCGTAATGTGCGTGCAACCCCGTGGCCCGCCGAATAATTCGCGTACTTTGTGGGTAAATCCTCTAGCGACATTTAATCCTATGAGTTCTTTGTAGTGGTCGATAATTTTTGGACATGAGGTATGGGGGTGTGTTTCAAACGCGGTTCGTGCATTAGTGATTTCAAGTTGAGGTAATTTAACGGTGAGTTCTACATGCATCTGGTGAATTTCTAGTTCCTCTGGGTCATCAGGGACGTAGAGTCCGGGGGGTTTCATATCTGAGATTGCTCCTCTGACAAGCATTTCGGATTCGCTGATCCTGTAGATACGGGTTTCGTATTGTCTGGTGTGGATGATATCTAAATCATCATCCTGGGGTAAAAGGGAGAAGGTGTTATTGTCTGTGCTCATGCCTTTCAGTATGTCTTCGTTAATGGAATTCGCCACCTAAATGTCGATTGTGATGTGCAACTAATTGGTTTCTGGGTCACGATTGAGGAATGGTCATGGATTTATTTCAACTTAGGAATCATGTCGCGATTGTGACTGGAGCTAGTCGAGGAATAGGTAAAGCTATAGCTGTTGGTTTTGCATCTGCTGGAGCTGATGTGGTGTTAGGGGCACGTAATGAACACGATCTCGTGACTGTGTCTAATGAGATTAACGATCTTGGCCGAAAGGCTGTACCTGTAGCGGGAAGTCTTGCAAACCGAGAAGGGTTGGAAGCATTAGTCGATGCCGCAATTGAAAACTTTGGAACGATTACAACTGTTGTCAATAATATTGGCGGGTCGATGCCTTCAGGGTTTATGGACACTTCGGAAGAATCGTTCTCTGAAGCTTTTCGATGGAATGTTACAACGGCGTTCAATCTCACCCAGATGACTGTCCCCTATTTGGCTGAATCACAAAATGGAAGTGTGATAAATATTGCTTCAGCAGCAGGAAGGTTTCCCAGTCGAGGGTTTGCTGCCTATGGGACTGCAAAGGCCGCCATGCTTCAGCTTACGTTGAACGCCGCTTTGGATTTAGCGCCGCGTATCCGAGTGAATGCTATAGCTCCTGGAGCGATTAAAACTGATGCCTTGGAAATTGTTCTAACGAATGAAGAAATCCATCAGACTATGGTCGATGGAACGCCTCTGGGCCGTTTAGGTGAGGTAAGTGATGTGACAGCGGCAGCTATTTACTTGGCGTCACCAGCTGCTTCATATGTGACAGGGCAGATTTTGGGAGTGGATGGGGGCATTCGATCATCTAATTTTGATATGGGAATCCCTGATGTTTAGTTCTCTTTCAAGAAATGATGTCTGCCTGCTTCCATTACCGCATTCGGGTCGATAACTAGTGGCCCGTCTCTACGTACTTCCAACGTAACGTCCGTTCCTTCGGGAATACGTATTTTTCGTTCACCATCAAAGGCCAAGAGAATTTCACCAGTTATTGTGATTTTCTCATTAAACGAGAGTTGGCGATGTTGAACTATCCCTACCGGTTCATAATGTCCGGGAGCGGTTGGTGCAGTAACCATAGTTTGAATGCGTGGGTCGGTGGGTGGAGCAAATTCGAGAAATAAGCCTTTATCTTCCTGATGGGTAAGAGGGTGAAGAAGTCCGCCGATGGAGCAAAATCCTATCGATGTAGGATCAGCTCGGGTCAAAAGGGCTATTCGCATCGTTTTGGGATCAAAAAGCTCAAGGGAACCAACATACGAGTCAGCAACGGCAACAGCATCAATAAGAGCTATATCTGGATCTATTCCATCTGCGGAAATGTGAATAATCTTTGCCCTTTGCGACACCTGATCTAATTGCACGAGTTTTTGTGCGACAAGCGCTAGGGCTGTTCCGGCAACAGTTGGTTCAATGAACTCAGGAAATGCATTATTGGTTCCAGTTGATACAGGAAGAAGCGGAATATCTTGCCATCCTTTCACTACAGCACGGTTCGTTCCGTCTCCCCCCAGTACAGCGACTGAATCAACCTTACGGTCATGCATCGCGATGGCTGCTTGAGTTGAATCCTCCTCCGTGAAATAAAGGTGATCATTGACAAAGGTCAGAGTGATATCGCGAATCGTTTCAGTGGCCCGACGGATGATTTGCATCGGTTCATAGTTGACATTGAAATGGGTTATTCCTGCCGCACGGGCCCCTAAAATAATTCGTCGGACAATACTAATTTTTTCCTCGACAGTTGAACGACCAGCAGCAGCAACAGCTCGACGTATATCGCCTCCGGATCGCGGATTAACAATAATTCCAATAGAAGGTTCCATGATGTCGCACCCTAGCGATAGAACGTGGGCCAAGAAAACACGCAGGGATCTATTTTCTACTATCAATTCTCTCAATAATCAGTTAATGTAAAAACATGGCATATGTGACACGCGAATTTCACCCAGCATTTGAAGAGTATTGTGAAACAATATTTGAACTCGCTGAAGATGGAATAGATGTTATTCAAGCAAGAATTGTTGAGCGACTGGAAGTTTCAAGGCCAGCAGTTTCTGAAATGATAAAGAAAATGGTTAAAGCCGGATTGATAAAAATGGATGGAAACAAAATCCAACTGACGACTAGCGGAAAGAACCTTGCCAAACAGGTGGTGCGGCGGCATCGGCTTGCTGAAAGGTTCCTGACTGATATTTTAGGTCTAAGTTGGGCTGAAGCTCACCACGAGGCGGGGAAATGGGAGCATGTTGTCTCTCCAAGAGTTGAAGCAGCTTTTCTCCGACTTTTAGAAGACCCAACAACCTGCCCGCATGGAAATCCGATTCCAGGGTCTGAGTACCAAGCTCCTGAAGGAACGTCCTCTCTGTGTGAAGTCGTAGTTGGCGATAGTTTCATTGTTGAACGTATTCCTGAAGAATTAGAGTTTCAGCCTGGTCTATTAGAATTCTTGGAAGAATCTAATTTGATTCCTGGAGCAAACGGAAAGGTTACCGCTGTCTCTCCTGATGGGACTACGACAGTGGACATGAAAGGGAAACCAATCGGAGTTGGGGCTTTCGCCTCGCAACGAATCCTCGTTAGTGCTTCCTAGAACGGTTTTTGTAAAACTCTACGGGCGGTTTGCGATGCCCGGTTTTTGCTTCTCGAGCGAGAGAAAGCGACATCTCCTTTACCAGACAAGCGCTATGGGCTATTAAAGCTAGTTCGTCCAATGTCGCCTCGTCAGCTGTTTTATTGATAGAAATCTTTGTTGTTGTAACTCCTAGCACAGGGTCAGGAGTTAAAGTCGCATCAACTGGGTGCTCCGAGATTCCTTCAATGTCAGTGCCGTCAAGAACGTCGAAAACGATCTCAGGTCGAAGTAGTGTTGCAAATTGTCTTTGCGAAATACCGTTTTCATCATTTTTGTAGATTCCGCCGCCGCTATAGCTAATAGCTCCGGCTACGTTAAAGTGACTAATCCATGAGGTAAAGTTCGGGCGGCTTGGGCACATGCTCGTCGCTATGAGTTTCCTCATTTCGCAAAAAGAAAAATCTGATTCGGGATTATCTGAAATGTTGTACACATTTCCATCTTCGCAAGTTATATGTACTACTGATCCCTTCGTTGCATGAGCCAATGCAACCAGTAGGCGCAGTTCGTCTAGCTGTTGATATGCCATCTTACAAGAGATAGAAGCTGTGCTGCCGCACAGCCAGCAGCACAGCTTCACGATCTATTTGGCTTTTCGAAAATGTGGACATCGGGCCCATCTGGGGAAGTTTTTTAAATTGATGAGTTCCTCTATCCACATCCCTATATTAGGTATACCTAACACATAATGCAAATAATACTTACTAAAAATAAAATTAATCTTCTACAACATGACCCTCGAAACGGCGGAGGGCTTCATCCCATTGAGAGATATTGAACGTTCCGTTCGAATTCAAAGAGTGAGCAGCGTCCCATCCCATTGCTAACGTGTGGTGAATATTGTCTGGAACGATGAGTCCTTGTCTTCCAAAGCTCAATACTCTGGTGAGAGTATTGCCCCAATTAAGAAGAGTTTCTCTTTCAGAACGTGTAGAGGTTTCAAAAACCGGATAAACGAAAGGAAGTCGTCGAACTTCTGTCGTGAGTAGATTTATTCGAGGGAGGCCTAAATTGATAAGATCTGACCGGACAATCTCCCCCAACTCATCTGGAGTAGCTGACCAGATTGCATCTGATGTCCAACATGGAAGTTCAGCGCAAAGAACCGTTTGGTTTTTTGGATCTGGTCCATCCCGATAGTTCTTAGGTTCAGATAAGCGTGCAATACGTGTTTTTTGATCGGGGAAATAATGAGCGTCATATTGAGTGAAACTGGATTGGCCTAGGACAAGATAAACAAGGAGCATCCCTCGCATACGAAGTGCTGATGCTGCTTGGGTTATTTCTTGGCTTGGACTAGGTTCGATCATTTTCGGCAAGGCACTAAGCGGAGCCGTAGTCCATACCAATTGTGCAGTTTTGTCTCCTTTAGGAGATTTCAATGTACAAGAGTCGTTTTCAAGGACAATGTGCTCAATCGGGCATTCCAGTTCAATCTTGCCGCCAGCATTAACAACGGCATCTGCCAAAGCTTCGACAATCTGGCCGTATCCATTTTTGGGATAGAGGAACGTTCTTCCGGTTGGCGTGGATGATCGGATTAGGCGTTTAAGTATTGCTAAGGGAGATGAGGCTGAAACGCGCCGGCGGGCGAGCTCACCGTCAATTTCTCTGGGGTGTACTCCCCAGAGCTTTTCAGCGTAGGGAGAATAGAACTCATCAGAAACCGTCTTCCCTAATCGTTGCCTCACCTCATCTTCAAAAGTGTCCCCAGAGGAGTTAAGAAATGGTCGTCGGACTATGTCCATAGCTGAACCGGCAGAAAATTTTAGAGGTAAATGTCGAATTAGATCTGTTGTTCGAAGTGGGAATGCAACCCATTTGTCGTATAGGCGGATACGTCCATTCCGTTGACGTGTCTGAATATCATCGCCAAGAAGTGAAGTTAAAGCTTGTAGGAGGTGTGGTGGCGTAGAGGGGTGAAGTCTATGAGATCCGAAGTCGACTCTCTGTCCGGCAATTGTGAAACTTCCAGACATACCGCCGACGGTGTCTGCTTTCTCGTAGACACTAACCTCGTGGCCTGCCTCTGCAGCCTGCCAGGCAGCCATTAATCCAGCTGGCCCCGCTCCTACAATGGCGATTTCTGTCATATCTGATTCAAACCTTGCACTGGGTTATGCTCCTAAAATAAATTACTTGTAAGGTATACCTAATTATTAATGTAAACTAGAGATTTCATTTCTTATTGTAAACCCCGATTGTAGGAACAA
The DNA here is from genome assembly GCA_002720485.1 of Acidimicrobiaceae bacterium. Classification (GTDB taxonomy): domain Bacteria; phylum Actinomycetota; class Acidimicrobiia; order Acidimicrobiales; family UBA8592; genus UBA8592. The sequence goes on along the minus strand of PBIQ01000046.1, from coordinate 3,118 downwards.
TGTCAAGTTCAATCGTTACTGGCGCTGCCGGATTTATTGGTTCTCACCTTAGCGAACAACTATTGAAGTTAGGAGAGAATGTTGTCGGAATTGATAATTTTGATCCTTGGTATGACCCTAAGACAAAGGAATCAAATCTCAGTGCAATAACAACAAGTGAATCATTTTCTTTATTTCGGGAAAATATCCTTTCCATGGATTTAACGGAGATTCTCGAACCTGAGGATGTGATATATCACCTCGCTGCTCGTCCAGGTGTTCAAGATTCGTGGGGTAGTGGATTCGCTGCAAGTGTTGAAAATAATGTTCTCGTAACGCAAAAAGTGTTTGAAGCAGCTTTGACATGCGGGGTTCGACGTGTTGTATTTGCTTCTAGCTCATCGGTCTACGGCGCTTCGGCGACAAATGAGATGAAATCTGTTGCGCCTATAAGCCCATATGGGGTATCAAAGGCCGCTTGTGAACAACTAGCAGACGTGTACCGCGGTAGAGGACTGGATATTGTTGCTATGAGATATTTCACGGTTTATGGGCCTCGTCAACGGCCTGATATGGCGATGAACCGACTTTTCCGAGCCGCTCTTCCCGGATCGTTCCGCTTCCCACTCCGCGGTAATGGGAGCCAACGCAGAGAGTTCACATTCGTGAAAGATATCGTAGATGCAACGATTCGTGCCGCAGATTCTAATCTTGAAAGCGTTTCTGAACCGTTTGATGTGGGTGGGGGAATTTCAGCTTCTCTGGGAGAAGTTATGTCGCTTGTAGAAGAAATCACTGGGATGACCTTGCGAATTGATCCTGAGCCGTCCGCAGCTGGTGATCCCCTCATTACAGTGGCTACGACTGAATTTACTGAGAAGACACTGAACTGGAAGGCAACTACAAGCCTCCGTGAAGGCTTGCTAGAACATTATGATTCGCTAAGGGAATCAGTCTCCTCTTCAACCTGAGGAGATGCCGGTCGTTTCGGCTTCTGGTTTTTGAAAAAAGGCAAAATTGCCAACAGGGAAACAGTGATCCATAGCGTGTTGAGCAACGTTGATTTTGTTCCGAAATCTCTGAAATTCGGGAAGATAGCCCTGATCAATCTGTAGATGGGGTAGGCCGTTTCTTCAAAGTCGACGACAAGCGTTCGGTTTCCAGTTTGCGATTCGATAGCGAGCCACATCCATCCTGCTATCGCGCTCAATGCGCTCGTACAAATGAACCATCGCCATATTTTCTGTTTTTCAGCCAATAGTGTTATGGCAATGATTGCTGCGGGAAGCACTATCACAAGTTGCCGGCCAGGCCACCACCAACCGTGCATTGTTAACGCTACCCATGTTGCTACCGACCAGCCAGTTGCAGTCGTTAGCCACAACACAGGCCAATTCTTTACCCTCCACTTAACCAACGCAACAAATGATGGAATAAGAGCAAAATAGAAAGGAGCCCAAGCAATCAAACCAAAACCGCGATCAAATAACAAGCCCGATAGTCTCCGAGTCCGAGCGAAGAAATTCGGATTTCTCCCCACAACTTCAAATTCTCCATTAACAAAATGGTCGCCGCTGGCATAGACGGTCCAGCCGCCATAGATACGTTTGTGGACAAGGAGATACACCAACCCTGAAATTACTAGGACGGCGCCAAAAAGCAGGAGGTCCTTTTTTTCTCTCTTCCAGTGCTTTACACCTGAATAAAGAACGAGCATCGCTGCCACGGGAACATATTTAACTGATAGCCAAGGTAACGCTGTCACTACGATGGACAGTAGTAAAAGTTTTGTGCGATCTAAGTTTGCGGTGACGAGACCAATCCCGAGAACGAGGAAAAAAGCCGCTGGCATTTCCGGGTAAATCTGAGTGGAGTAGGCGGTCATTGGCGGGGAGGCAAAACACAGTCCAACTATTATGGCCGCTATATTTTCTGAAACTTGAAACCTTCGGATAGCGACCCATACGGTTGCCGCAGCAGTAAGAGATGCAATGATGGCCAAAGCGACTTTCGCTGCGACCCATCCTCCTATCCCCATAGGTATAGCGAGAAGCAATGGAAGAAGAGGGTCATGTGGGCTTATACGTTGTCCGTCTTCGTTTAAGTCGATTGTCTGCTGATTCAGCTTTAAAGGGTGATACGTCCAGTACCTACGCTCTTCGAGCTCATCACTAATGTCTAAATCGCCATCTTCTATGAGGCTGAGGGCAGAAAGAAGATACTGGGGTTCATCAACACTAATTTTGGCTCCGTACGTAGCACGAGCGTTGATGGCTACCATTGCAAAAAGAAAAGTGGAAATTGCAACAAGTAGAATCTTCATTCTTGTGGTGAGTCTCATAGATGGTCGGCTTTTCGAATAACTAGAAACCATGTGAGGACAAAGGAAAGTAGCACGAGGATCACAGCCATGATTCCTGCTTCAGCCACAAATGCGTCTTCAAAGGAACTAAAAATGCGCGTGGCCAAAGTTGAAAACCCAAGTGGTGAAATTAACAAGGTGATGGGGAGTTCTTTCATGGTCGAGAGAATAACTAGTCCTGCGGCTGCTCCCATGCCTGGTGCCATGAGTGGAAGATCTATTCGAAAGAACCGTGGCGTTCTTTTCGTTCCGAGAGTTTGCCCGACATCATGAAGTTTTTTCGGAACAGCAGCGACAGCAACCAGTACTATCCCCATTGCTAACGAGCCAAAGCGGACAATGTAGGAAAAGACTAGAAGGGCTTTAGTGTTGTCAAGAAGATCGAATGCCCAATCTGTTCGCAAAACCCAAAATCGCATAGCAAGGGCTATGAGCAGACCGGGCACTGCGAACGTCGCTATCACTACAGCATGGGCGAAAGTTCCTGAACGCGACCGGTACCGAGAAACAAGAAAGGCTATTGGTAGTACTGCCAATACGGCAACGATTCCTGCAACGACACTGATCGATAAGGTATTCCAAGTTGATTCTAGGACCTGTCCCCTATCAATGGTTAGAGGTGAGCCGCCTCGTGTTGTTCGGGAAATTCCATCAGCCGCCCAATCACCTAGAGCAAGCATTGGAGCTCCTATAGAGAGCAGCAGCGTTATGACTACCATAGTGAGAGCTGGGATCCTCCACTTTCCTAATGGGTAGATAACGGGATCACCAGTGAAT
>PBIQ01000045.1 GCA_002720485.1 Acidimicrobiaceae bacterium | reverse complement strand
TGGTCGTAACGCTGAAAGTATACGCCATGAGAACATGTGGAATACTGCAGTTGTTGGAGATAACGACTTTATGCATCATCTCGTTGAGCGGGTCGGACCGCGCGACATGGGGCCGCCGGAAGGCATGTCGATCAATACGGAACTCAGCCACGATGGTGAGCGATGGAACATTGTCGAAGCCGGTGAGACATTGATGTCGTACGATGATGAGTACGTTCGTCTCTCCGTATCGTGGAAGGCAAAAGTGTATGCTGATCAGCGAAGCTTTGAGGACGCCCAAAATGGGGTTCGGGCGATAAGTGTCGATGAAGCTCTGAAGCGTTTTAACGACGAATTAGGTGAGTCATTCGTCGACCTTGACGATGAACGATTTCAGGCTGCTCTGACTCAACGGTGGAGCGGTTACGTCGCCTAGGCGAGATGTGTTTCTATTCTTCGGTTGGTAAAGCCCCGACGCCGGAGAGCGTATTGGAGGTACTTGCTTTCCCCGTTGGTGTGAAGTTGATAGGCATCGTGACAGGTGATCGGACAAAGTTTCCTATTTCCTGTGGTGGTTCACCGCTTGTGAATTCGATGTCCTCCATAGCGTCAAGAAGCTGATTGGTGCCACGCTCAACCTCATACATCGCAAGAATTGACCCAACGCAGAAATGTCGGCCGAGGGCGAATGTCATATGGTTCGCGCCACCGCCGAAAGCCTTCTCGACATTGAGATCTGTCCGGAAAATATTGAAATCATCCGGATCTTTAAACACTCTCGGGTCGCGATTCGCAGCGGCACACATTGCGGTAACTGTTGATCCCGCAGGTATTTTAACTCCTTGGAATTCAACATCTTCATCTGGTTCACGCATAACCATAAGCACGGGCGGCGTATGCCGGAGTGTTTCCGCAAACGCTGCCCGAATCAAACTTCTGTCTTCTTGAATAGCCTGCATTTGTTCCGGGTGTTGAATGAGTTGGAGAAACATATTGGCCATTGACTTGTCGGTTGTTTCTGCTGCTGCCACGAGAACGAAACTGACGAAACATTTGATTTCGTAGTCATCCATCTTTTCTCCGCCGATGTCGGCATGGACAATAGTACTTAAAAGGTCTTCACCGGGATTCGCCCGGCGTTCTTCAATGATTGGGTACATGTATTCGGCGAGTTCATCTCGCGTGCGGATACCTTGCGCGGCGATTTCTTCATCTCCACTGATATTGGAGAAGAACGCGATGATTGATTTGTACCAGTTATAAAAGATGGGTTCATCTTTTTGATCTAGGCCGAGCATTTCGGTAATTACATTGACTGGGAAACGCTCTGTGTAGGCTTTGACGAAATCCACTTGGCCGTCACCGGACCACATGTCGATCAGTTCTTGGCTGCATCGGTCAATAACCGGTACGAACTTCGTCCTGAGATCCTCTCCACGCAGGGCGGGGTTTATGATGGCCCGCATCCGTCGGTGGTCGCTGCCTTCGACCTGGAGGATGGTTTTGCCATGTACCGGTTCGAGTTGCCAGGCGTAATTCTTGGTTGTGAATACTGGGCTTTTAAGCGCGCGCTCCACATCAGCATGGCGAGAAATGATCCAGTGGCCGAGGCCTTCGTGATAATACACTGGGTGCTCTTCAAGCATTTCATGTAAGAACGGATTGGGATCCTTCTCATATTCTGGCGACATAATATCTGGATACGACATGACATCTTCTCCTTCTGTGTTATGGACCCCAACGAACGTTACTTAAAAAGTAGTAAAGAATTTTCTATGTGTAAAGAAGACGGATTCTTTAACTACCGTTAATTTCGATAGCGTACTCTGGGCAGCGTTGAGATACTTCTCGGGCCTTGTCTTCGAGTTCTGCTGGGACGTCTCCTTCTATCATTGGCACTGCAAAACCCTCGTCGTCGAGAGTGAAGAGTTCTGGCGCGAGTTCAAAACAGCGACCGTGGCCCTGACATGCCCAGTGATTGAAGACAAGTTTCACGATTTAACTTGTGGGAGTAAAGGTAAGCGGCATATTTCTCGGAGCGCGAACGAAACTGCCGACTTGTTGTGGGGGGTTCCCATCCGCGAATTCGATATCTTCCATGGCATCGAGAAGGAGGTTGGTGGCGATCTCAGCCTCCATCGCAGCAAGGTATGTTCCGATGCAGAAGTGTCGGCCAAGGGCGAATGTCATATGGTTGGCGGCAGCGGTGAATTCCTTATCTGTTTCCAAATCATCTCGGAAAATGTTGAATGTTTCAGGTGCTGCAAATTGTCTCGGGTCACGGTTCGCCGCCGCAAGCAACAGTGTCACTGTCGACCCCGCTGGAATTTTTGTCCCGTGAAATTCCACATCTTGGGAAGCTTCTCGCATGATCATTAGCACGGCGGGTGTATGTCGTAGCGCTTCGGCAAAGGCTGTCCGGACAAGACTTCTGTCTTCTCGTACCGCTTGTAGTTGGTCTGGGTTTTCCAATAGTCGTAGCCACATGTTTGACATCTGAAGGTCGGTTGACTCGCTTCCGGCTACAAGGAGGAAGCTGATGTAGGACTTGATATCAATGTCGGACATCCGCTCCCCATCGATCTCAGCGTGGACGATCTTACTGATAAGGTCATCACCGGGGTTTTTCTTACGTTCTTGGATGAGCGGCATCATGAAATCTCGAAGTTCATCATGTGTTCGAAGTCCCGCTGCTTCAACTTCAGGGTCTCCAGCTGTGTTGGTGAAATAGTCATGTATTGCGTTGTACCAGACATGAAATTTAGGCTTATCTTCGGGGTCGAGACCAAGAACGTCGATGATCACGCTCAGTGGTAGCCGGAGCGTGAATTGGCTAACAAGTTCTACTTTCCCATCATGTCTCCAGACATCAATGAGTTCTTTGGCGTTGTTTACCGCCACGGATTCAAAGTTCTCCCGCAGCTGGTCACCTCGAAGTGTCGGCGTGACGATAGCGCGCATTGATCGGTGCTCTTTGCCCTCTAACTGAAGGATGTTTTTGCCATGAACGGGTTCGAGCTGCCAAGCATAATTATTTGTGGTGAATGCGGGGGTGCGGAGGGCTTCGAGAATATCGTCATGGCGTGATAGAACCCAGCTGTCGAGCCCTTCATGGAAATAGATGGGGTGATTCTCTCGAATATCGTCGAGAATCGGGTTGGGATCTGCCTCATATTCGGGCGTCATAATGTCTATTTGTGGACCGGTCATCTATCTCTCCTAACGCTGCGTGAATCTAAATGTAGCGGATGATTACTCCACAGAAAAAACACTCGTCTGCTAGTTACATTCCGCTACGCCCGAGTCGGGGCACGATCGTGTGGCTATTGCCGATACATTCCCATGGGCATCTGTTGCTGTGATTTGGTAATCAGCTGGAGCGTGATCATTCGGTGAGACAATGAGAAGATATCCGCTGAACGATGATTCGAAATTTTGGTAGATGATCGGGACTTCTTGGAATCCGCTGCCCGTGTCAACTAGTACTGTATAGGAGACGATATCTTCGGCCGGTGCGGGATCAGATCCATTTGGCAGTATTTGAATATTCGTTTCACCTGAACCAGCTCCGGGGCTCACAATCCCGATGTTGGGCGCGTCTGGTGGGCCGGTGAAACAATCCGCACCTGAACCGTAGTAGGCGTCTATTGGCCACCAGCCGGATTCGCTGTAGTCATTATTGAAACTGGTTACGGCAAGCATTAACGGCGTTCCGGCTGGTACTGCTGAGATGATGATCCCCCATTTGGTGCCGCTATCAAGGTCTGTTGAGACGACGCCATCTGACACGAGTTCCTGGACGACTCGATTGTAAGGTCCACCATTTGCAGAGATGTATACGTTGATTCCAAAGACATCATCTGGTTCTGCTGGAGCATCCCACTTGAGGGAAAATTCGGTACTGCCACCTCCCGGTCCGCAAGTCACGTTAACGGGAGGCTCTGGAGGACCGGAGTCTTCTTCAGCTGGTAATTCTTCAGCTGGTTCTTCCTCAGCAGGTTCTTCCTCAGCAGCAGGTTCTTCCTCAGCAGGGGCCTCCTCAGCAGGGGCCTCCTCAACTGGTTCTTCCTCAGCAGGGGCCTCCTCAGCAGGGGCCTCCTCAGCAGGGGCCTCCTCAGCAGGGGCTTCTTCAGCAGGGGCCTCCTCAACCGGAGCGGTTGCTGTTTGCTGTGGGACGCTTGATTCTGTTTCATCATCACAGCTTTGAACGAGAAGAATGATGACAAGGACAACAACTATTGCAACTAGGAACCCGATGATTGCGTTTCTTTGTTGAATGGAGCCGCGGGGTTCTTCTTGAACTCCTTGCGTATCTTCAGGTTCAAATAGATCAGACAATGCAGTTCCTAGTGCTAATTCTTAAACCAATGTATATAAAAGCTATCTACTTGTTCAACTATTGGAGCCTACGACGTATATTCCTTGTCTTCTTTCACTTGACCGCCGTGTGCTAGTCCTGGTGCAAACTGTAAAGGTTCATCCGAATATGGGTTTGCTCTTGGAGCGTTTTCGAATCGCTGTCGGGCTGACATGGGTGTTTCACCATTTTCGTCGACTACCCCGTAGCCGATTCCGAGTTCACTACTCCAATGGACACGTCCAGTCATTTCATGATGCAACGGGTCTGAAATCACTGCGGCAGCAACTCGCCCGATGAAGATTGGTGTTTCCGCACCATCCATGGCTACTTGAATTCCTTGGGCTGCTTGATCTTCGATGAATTCGGTTTTGGTTGGCCCGGGCCGCAATGCCAGAGCTGTGACGTTTTTGGGGGCGAGTTCGACTGCCATGTCATGAGTTAGACGATCCAGTCCTGCTTTGCCGACGCTATATGACGAGTTGAACAGGTAGACGAGGCCTGCGGGGGAGGTGATGTTGATGATGATGGGCCGTTTAGGGGATTCGAAGAGAAGGGGGGCCGCATGCCATGAGGCCACATAGTGTCCTCGGAGTCCGATGCCGACTTGGTCGTCCCAGATGCTGACGGGGTGTTCCCAAAAGCCACCCTCCCACGCCGGCGGGTCAGGTATTTTGAACACATTGTTGACGAGAATATCGAGGTGTCCGTGCTCTTCTTTGACCTTCGTAAAGACCGCGGCAATTTGGTCATCGTCGAAATGGTCAGTTTGGACGGGGATTCCGTTACCACCTGCTTCGGTAACTTCTCGTGCTGTTGTATCTATGGTCCGCGGTCGATCACCTGTGCTTCGCCCTGTAACGTACACAGTGGCACCTTGCTCTCCTAATCCGATGGCAACTCCGCGTCCGATACCACGGCTCGCACCGGTCACAACAGCTACAGACCCTTCGAGATTTCCCATATGACCTCTCCTTTTACATGTACCTATGACTTTAGAGTGAGAGTCCTCTGGCCGCTAGTTCAAGAAGACGTATGGGAAACGTTCCCTAACGACTATCACCAGTTTCTCTTGACGGTTTTCTCTCTTTCGCTGCCTGTGCTGCTAGAAATATAGAGAAGAAAGGTGTATGCGAAATGCCTGAGAATGAACTTCCTAAGTTAGGTGTTACGATGCTGGCGACCTGCCATACTCTCCCCCCTGACCGTTTGGCGAAAGAAGTTGAAGAAAGCGGGTTTGAATCTCTTTGGCTACCGGAACATTCCCACATTCCTTCTAGCCGGCTGACTCCATTCCCCGGAGCTGCTCCGGGCCGAGAAGAATTACCTGACGTGTACTGGCATTTAAATGATCAGCTTGTTTCACTCTCTATGGCTGCTGCGGCTACAGAACGGTTGGTGCTAGGAACGGCGGTGACGTTGGTCGCGCAACATGATCCAGTGTGGTTGGCCAAACAGATAGCGACGCTTGATTTTCACTCGGGAGGACGAGTCGAACTTGGGGTTGGTTTTGGATGGAACCGTGAAGAGTACGAAGCACATGGACATAAGTTCGCTGATCGGTACACCCGAACACGAGACAATATAGGAATCATGAAAGCGTTATGGACTCAGGATGAAGCGGCGTTCGAGGGGGCTTTGCAGAGTCTTGAACCTTCATGGTCATGGCCAAAACCTGCGAGAAGCATTCCATTGCTTATTGGCGGTGGTAGCGGCCCAAGGCTTTTAAAACATTTGTTTGAGTGGGGAGATGGTTGGATGCCGATCAGGAGTCCGAAAGGCTCATTTACTAAAGAGGTCGTAAAGGTTCGGAGATTAGCTGAAGAAGCTGGCCGGGACCCTGCGTCGATCGCTATGACGGTGATGAACGCGCCGAAAGGCATCGAGGAACTTGAAGAACTTGCCGAACTCAATGTTGATCGGCTGGTTTTTACGATTTGGCCTCAGGATCCAGATGCTGTTCTGCTGGAGCTTGAGGGGTTAACTGACATCGTTGATTCGTTCGTATCCTGAACCTACGGGCTTTAGGGGACTTCTATTCGGCTGAGTCGAACTGTCGTTATGCCCATGGATACTGCAATGATCACAATCAGCATAAAGATGCTAGTTCCTTGTGACGGGCTGAATAAGCGCTCAAATTCTACGCCGGTTCTTCCGGTGATGATCGCCCGGCTGTACCCAGATACTGCTATCGCAGCAGCGGGTTTCGCGAAGCTAGTCACTATTGCTTCCCAGATAAAGATGTAGGCAAGGCCCCATATGACAGGGTTTTTCACTAATAGGCCAAGTAGGAGAAAAATCCCGCAGTAGGCGAATCCTGCGAGAACTGCTGTGAGAATAGTTGCCAATATAAGCGTATTTCCTGCGTCGAGGAGAATGGCTGCGATAGTCATCGGTATAACGGTGAGTGGTAGCGTTATGGTGGAGCTCGCCGCCCATGCTCCTGCGGTCACGGACCATCGGGAGATCGGGCGTAACCAGAGGTACACGAGCGTTCCATCTTCTCGTGTGTCTCCGAGTGACGCTGATGCGAAGATGAGCGCTACGACTGGTATGAGGATTGATAGTCCCATGTAGGAGATGAACCCGACGCCTGCTTCTAGGGGGTCATCGCTTTGTCGTCCGATGACCCAGCCGAGAAGGATTGGGAGTAGTCCGAAGAGAGTGATTCCGATGAGCCGGCCTTTGGTAATGAGTTGTTTGAGTAATACATTGTGGGTCAAGGTGATTGCTCGGATTGGTGAAACTGTAGCCATTATCGTCTCTCGATCAGGTAGCGGAAAACAGATTCGAGGTCGTCATCCATTGGGGTGACTTCGATGAGGCTGACGTCGAGTTCTCTCGCGATGGAGGCTATTGATCGGCCGAACGCATCGATTTTTGATGTGGTTACGCTTAGTGATCCGTCTTCTATGGTGACGCCTTCAATGATTTCTTTTTGTAGGAGAGCTGCTCCTAGTTCTCGTGCACCGTTGGTAGTGATTTGGATGACGTGTGGTTGGTCTTCCATGAGGGTTCGTAGACTCCGGTAGTCGCCTGATGCTGCCAATCTCCCTTGTGCGATGACAAGGACTTCTGATCCGATGCGGGCGACTTCATCTAGAATGTGGCTGGAGATGAGGACACATTTTCCCTGAGATCCAAGAGTGTGGAACAGTTCGATCATCCGGTTTCTTTGCACAGGATCTAAACCGGATAACGGTTCATCAAGAATGAGTATTTCCGGGTCATTGACGAGCGCCGCTGCGAGTTTTGCTCGTTGTCGCATACCTTTGGAGAATGAGCCGACGTTTTTTTCTGTAACTGTGGCAAGGTCAACAAGTGTCAGGGCATGCTTGGTAGCTGATGTCGGGTTTTTCACTCCATGGGTTTTCGCAGCGATCTCTACAAATTCGAAGGCGGTGAGCCGGTCGAAGAGGGCGTCTTGTTGGGGAGAGAGGCCGATTTTTCCTCGGACAGGCGTATCGTGGCGTGCGTCTCGACCGAGGACTTTTACAGTTCCCGCCGTTGGGGTTGTCAGGCCGCATAACATCCGGAAGAGTGTTGATTTGCCTGCCCCATTTGGTCCGAGTAGCGCTGTGACGCCGGCGTTGAGTTGGAAGCTTACGTCTGAAACAGCGACGACATTTCCGAACGATTTTGAAGCGTTCGAAACGTCAATCATGCTCGCTGTGTGATTCGCTGCTTGCGGTTGGGGAGGTGGTGGCGGTTGGGGGGACATCAGATCGCCTCGCGTTTTTGGTAGGTGACCAGAAGAATAAGACACGAGATAAGAAGCCAGCCGATGAACCCAAGTGTGATGAACGTTGTTGTAATTTCTCCGTAGTTGTCCGCGATGGATGGGGAGTTGCATAGGCGGGCTCCGAATTCATATGCGGTTTCGATTGGGTTTACGAGGAGGATTTTCTCGCCGATGTTCGTTTCCTCATACAGGATTGCGCTCGGGACGCTGGTCCCTATATAGGCGAGCAGGACTACGATGCTTGCGATCGCCCGACGATTCGTAAAGCAGGAAAAAGCGAGACTGAATGCGCAAAGGAAGAGAGAAACAAGGACACATGCGGCGGTGAGGCGGCCGAAGGTTTCAAACCATTGCGCTACCCCATTGGGCCCTAACCCTTTGATTGTCTTCCCGAGGAGGTAGAGCAATGCGGGACCGAATGTGATAAGCAGGATTGATCCTGCTACGGAGAATGATTTCGCCGCAAGATACGTTGGTTTGGTGAGCGGTGTGGACATGTATAGCGAGAACATTCCGTTTTTTTGATCTCGGACGATCGCATCTGGGGCGACGAGTGCTGCGAACAGAATCATCACTATTCCTGGTGCGACTTGTTCCCACGAATTTGTTGTGAGAAATCCGGCTGTTTCGTTACCGAAAAGAAATACCGCTGCGAGTTGAATGATAACTATCAGATACGTGATACCAAGAATCGCCATTGGAAAGAACTTGTGTCGTGCTTTACGGCCTAGACCGAAGATACTTCTGGTTGTTTGCCATGCGGTTGAGCGGATAGCGCTGCGAGTTCCTAATCTTTCGCCGTCGAATTGGCGGTACCCTCGGTCGAGGATTCTTGCGTTATCTGTTGCGCTCATGACGATGTGTCCAAAATGATGTCTTCGAGGCTTCGGCGTCGGTGTTGGATCCGGTGAAGTCTGGCTCCGGCTTCTGCGACGGCGTCTCGTATCAGGTCAGCAGGTGTTTCTGATGTTCCATCTTGGATACGCAGTACCGTACTATCTGCTTCTCTTGTTACCGTCAGTCCAGCTTGGCGTAGGGAACGTTCAACTGCATCTATTGCGGTGGGCTGGTCGTCTATTGGGACTAGTTCGACTTCTATGCCTGTGCTTTGGCCAGTGAGCTGATTCAGTTGTCCTGCGACAACGAGCTTTCCTGCGTTAAGGACCACAATGTTGTCACAGATCTGTTCTACTTCTTCGAGTAGGTGAGACGAAATCATGATGTGTATGCCGTATTCCTCGCTGACTTGGCGAATGAGAGTGAGAACTTCGTCTCGGGCGAGAGGGTCAAGTCCATCTGTTGGTTCGTCAAGAAAAACGAGTTGTGGGTCCGCTGCGATTGCTTGCGCTAATTTGACTCGTTGCCGTTGACCGGTGGACATAGTTCCTATGGGTCGGAAACGTTCTTCACCTAAGCCAACGAGCCACAGCACGTCGCTTGCCCTGGTTTTTGCTTCCTTTCTGGGTATTCCTCGGACTTCGGCGAGATGTTTGACAAAATCAACTGCCGGCATTTCGTCTGGGAGAATGTTTCGTTCAGGCCCGTAGGATACGAGCGACCGTAATTTGGCTCCGTCTTTGATTGGTTCCAAGGTAAGTACCCGAATGGCCCCCTGTGTCGGTTTGCGTAAACCGAGCGCTATTGACATGAACGTGGTTTTTCCTGCTCCGTTTGCTCATACTAATCCGGTTACTCCGGAATGAACAGTGAAATCCACGTTGTCTAGGGCACGGTGATTCCCGAACTGCATTGTCAGACCTGAAACGGTGATTAGTTCCATCGTCTCATTTTCACTGCTCTGCGTACTCCCATACTCGGATCGTTAACTGGTGACCCTAGACGGTGTATTCGGCGAACACATCAAGATTTCGGAACGTGACATCCCCGAACGATGCTTGTGTCTCTTCATGATCATCATTGGTGATTTCAAGCTCGTTGTTTTTTTGAGCTTCTTCCCATGAGTCAAACTCAATAAGTTGAAGAAGCGTTCCGGGGTTGTCTCGATCTACGCATATTGTTGCTTTTCGTGCGTATGATCGCCCGTCGGCTTTTTCGATATAGTTCTTGAGCGCCTGCTCGGCGTCTTCTGGAGCACCAGTGAACTCCATTATTTGTAGAAATTTCATGTTTTTCCTTTCATTGATGATTTGTTACTTATTTTCCTTTTAACCTTCCGGACTTTTTTGCTGCGTCAGATAGTACAGCCTCGATCTGTGCGTTGACTGATCGGAATTCATCCGCCGCCCATCTTTCAAAGGCTTGGTAGAGCTCTTCGGACATTCGTAATGGAAATTGTTTTCGCTCGATACCCATTATTCCTCGATCGGAATTTTATCTAGTGAGCGTTCCGACGTTCACGACAGGTGCCGTTGGGGCATCACTTGCAATGACAGTCATCAGGTTGGAAGCGAATGTTGCCTTGCGCTCATCATCAAGATTGATGGCGTCTGATCCATCGGTTCCTTCCTCAAGGGCATCAATAGCTTCACGGACCATAAGGACCGCGCCTTCAACTATTTTTGCTCGAGCGGCTACGATCGCGGCAGCTTGTTGTCTACGCAGCATTGCTTCAGCGATTTCCGGCGCGTACGCCAAGTCGTTGAGTCTTGCTTCGAGGATCTCTACTCCGGCTGCGGTTGCTCGTTCTTGGAGTTCGGTTCGTAGGTTGTCATTGACTTCGCTGGCATCGCCGATGAGGGTGATTTCGTTTTCATCTTCGAATGAATCGTAGGGGTATGAGCGTGCAAGATTTCGCACAGCTGCCTCTGATTGGGTGTGAACATAATTTGTGAAGTTCTCTACTCCAAAGACTGCTTTGGCGACATCGACGACCCTCCACACGACTACGGCACCGATTTCAATGGGGTTACCATTAGCGTCGTTTACTTTTGCTGTTTGCGTTGTGAAGTTTCGTACTCGTAGCGAGATTTTCTTTTTTGCGTAGAAAAGGTTGGTGAACCGTAATCCTTGTGTTTCATCGCTTCCCCGGTAGGCGCCAAATAGTGTTAGGACTGCTGCTTGATTGGGTTGCAGCATGTAGAGGCACATTGGTGCAATGATGAAGAACAACGAAAGGATTATTGCAGGAAGGATGGTTCCGCCGTTACTGACTCCTGATAAGGCCCAGAGTACGATCATTGCCGGAAGGTTGATCAACCAGATGATTATCATGGTGATCCCATTTCGAACTTTTCCGACCTTATCTGGGACGAGTTGTGTTACTTGAATGTCGCTCATGTTATAGATTTCCTTTTTTTTTGCTTTTAGCGTTTGATTGCTGTTCCGTAGGCGAGTATTTCGGCAGCTCCGGCTGCTACTTCGGTGCTTTCAAATCGCACGCCGACGATAGCGTTCGCCCCAAGGGCTTCTGCTTGAGAAACCATTTGTTCGATTGCTTCGGTTCGCGCTTCTACCATCAGTTTTTCATAACTTCCGAGCTTGCCGCCGACGAGGCCCTTCAAACCAGCACCAATATCTTTGACAATGTCCTTTGTCTTAATCGTGCTTCCGGTAACCAAACCGAGCGGTGTACCGGCAACATTCTCTATTGTAAATAAATCCATTTTTTTTCCTTATATCAGAGTGATATCACCATGATATATCACTTCGTATTGTGGCGCAAATGAAGGGACCTGAAAAGATCTTTCAGTGCTTGAAGCTGTCTTATTGACTGCTCGTCCGATAATCTCAGAAAAGATGTATTTGCGTTTAAGTTCCGATGAATTAGCCATACAAGATGTATTTCGCGCATTCTTTGAGGGAGAGTGCTCCATCGAACGGGTCCGAGGCGCTAACCAGCTGGGCTTTGACGCAGATGCGTGGAGCCGCCTTGCTGAAACTGGCGGACCGGGAATGTGTCTCCCTGAAAATGTCGGGGGCGGAGGCGCCCCACTTACCTCAGGCGCTATCGTGGCTGACCTTGTTGGCACATATATTGCTCCACTTCCCTTCATTGAGCACCTTGCTGCCTCCCGATTACTTGCGTCGGTAGCTCCCGATCATGAGAATCTTCCATTGCTGGCTTCAGGAGAAAAAATCGCCACTATGGGGTTACAACCGCAAGCCGGATCAGCGTCGAGCCTCATTCCCGCTGGAGCTATCGCAGACACGGCCATAGTATTCGATGGGGATAACCTCCTGTTAGAAACCGCTGGAAAATCAGCACGTCATGTTCCGAATACGGCTGACCTTCCCCTCGCTTCCTTCCCGTCAGGAACCGGAGACCTACTCGCCTCCGGAGAGCAGGCACGGGAAGCTTTTTCTCGGGCGCGAAGCGAATGGCAAGCCCTTATGGCTGTTGCTTTAGCCGGTCTGGGAAGAAAAGCGGTCGAGCTGGGAGTTGAATACGCGAAAGAACGCTACCAGTTTGGCGTCCTCATCGGATCCTTTCAGGCCTTGCAGCATGGATTCGCCTCAGCGATCACCGATGTAGAGGGAGCCTACTTTCTTTCAAACAGGGCGATTTCTGCCTTGGAAAACCCAAATGGATCAGGAGAGAAACTTGCCGGCATGGCGTTCCTTTTCGCATCAGAAGCCGCCATGACTGCTGCTGCTACGTCCCTTCAATATCACGGAGGTTACGGATTCGCCGAAGAATATGATATACAGCTCTACTATCGGCGCGCGAAAGGGTGGCCTCTTCAACTGGGCGACCCGGGACTTGAATATCAGCGGATAGCTGACCTCTGCCTCCCTTCCGGAAAGGTGGCCTGATGGACTGGTCGTTCCCGCCTGAAGCTGAGGAGTTTCGAAACGAAGTGAAAGCGTTCATAGCGGAGCACCTCACTGACGATGTCATAAATTCCACGCATGACGGTACGATACATAACTGGGATTTTCACAAGAAAATAGCTGAGCGGGGGTGGCTTGGAGGCGCAGTACCGGCGGACCTAGGTGGAGGTGGAAAAAGCGCTCTTGAAATGGCGGTCATGGTCGAAGAGCTCCAACTGGCTGGCGCTCCTATAGACGGTATGGGTGTTGCGATCGTCGTTGCCTCGGTAGTCCTTGAACTCGGCAATGACCACCTGAAGGAAGCTATCGTCCCGAAGTTGCTCTCCGGAGAAACACTGGTTTCATTCGGCTACACCGAACCTGACTCCGGATCTGATGTCGCCGCATCACAAACCCGTGCGGTCAAAGACGGAGATGAGTGGGTTATCAATGGTCAGAAAATGTGGACCACGATGGCCCATATCGCCGATTACGTCCTTCTTTTGACCAGAACCAATACCGAAGTACCAAAACATAAGGGATTGACGTTTTTTATAGTCCCGTTATCGACACCCGGTATTGAAATCCACCCCGTCCACACGATGGGAACGGAGCGTTCAAACGCTACGTTCTATGACTCTGTCCGTATAGGGGACGAATGGCGTATCGGCGAAGTCGATGGTGGCTGGGAAATCATGAAAGCGGCTCTGAAATATGAGCGAGGTATCGCCGGAGGTCAGTTCCCATCCCCGCCCCTAATCGATGCGTTTATCGAATACGCTCGTGAAGCATCCCGACCAGACGGAACAGCACTCGTAGAAGACCAGCTCGTTCGCGAGCGTCTGGTTCGGGCCATGATCGATGTTGAGGTATGTCGAGGATTTGCATACAACACAGCCTTCCTTGCCTCCGAGGGGGTCATGTTCGGAGTTGAAGGCTCTATGACCAAACTGTTCGCTAGCGAGTCGTATAAGAAGCATTCAAAGTGGTTTATCGAAATGGCAGGAATTGAAGGCCTCATATCTCTTGGTGAGGAAACGGCCCCTGTTGGTGGTGTCCTTGATGAGCATTTCCGTCATGCTCCGGTAACAACGATCTATGGCGGAACAAGCGAAATTAGCCGAAATCTGATTGCTGAGGGCCTGCTCGGCCTTCCTCGGACCCGATAAGGTCGCATATGGGCGAGTTCCACGATTCAAACATCGCCGACATGCGATATGTTTTCGGCCTTCCGCTTCTAGTGGGGGTAATTACTTTTCTCCCATGGGTCGTGTCCCCAGAGGACCCGCTAGATAGCAAAAACTTGCCCGGGTTGATAACTATCTTTATTGCGCCGCTCATTGTGTTCTCCTTGACAAGCATGTTCTCGAAACTATCTACGACTGTTTCTGATGGGAAGATCAGTCTCGTCTTTAAATACGGATTTCCGAAGAAAGAAATCTTGTTCAGTGAGATCAAGTCAGCTGAGCTGCAGAAAGTGACAAATTGGTGGGGGTCTGGAGTAAAAATAATGCGTCATGGGTCAATGTGGCGGGCGTGGGGAAACACTGCCATTGCCATACAGAAGCATGATGGGAGAAGGATCGTCATAGGGTCCGATAACCCTGATGAACTTTTGCAAGCTATCCGATTTGGTTTAGGGAATTAGTCCTGAGTTTGGGTTCGAGCCTCGGACCACGTTTTTCCTTTCTCAACGTTGACGTCGCGAGGCAGTCCTAAAACATGTTCGGCAACGATGTTGCGTTGCACTGCCCATGTTCCACCTCCGATGGTTAATGCAGGCGAAAAGATAAAGCCGTAATACCAGATCGGGTCGACCTCGGAGAAGTGCCTTCTCGAGAAATGATTTTGTGTCACTCCGGTTCGCATTTTTCTTGGAACAGTTCCCGTTGGTCCGGCTCCTTCAATCATTGTGGCAGGGCCGACTATTTCTTGGGCCAGCTCAAGGGTGTTCTGTCCATGTTCATCGGCCATAAGTTTCTGTATAGAAGCTTCAGGTCCTGGATGTTTACCAGCTAACCGGGCGGTAAGCGTTCGGAGCCGATTCAACCGAAGTACTTCTGCTTCACAATACAATCCGGCGAGCTTTTGCCGCATAACAGGGTCCTGTGATCCGCCGTTCTCACGCACCAGATCAAGAAGGAGCTTCGCTGAGGGTCCCGCTCCCCAGAGGGAGCCGGCAGAAGAAAGAGACACGCGTTCATTAGCAAGAGTGACCTTCGCCAGCCGCCAGCCATCACCCTCTTCGCCGACACGGAGATCGGCGGGGAGTCGTACATTATCAAAAAAGACTTGATTGAAGCTATGAGCTGTCGTCATATCAATGATCGGCGTCATAGTTATACCGGGAAGGTCCATCGGACAGATGAAATAGGAAATGCCCTTATGTTTCGGGACGTGAGGGTCAGTTCTCGCGATGAGTATCCCATACCGTGAATGATGAGCTCCGCTTGACCAGATTTTTGAACCATTCACTATGTATTCATCGCCGTCTCTTACTGCGCGAGTCGACAAATTCGCGAGATCCGATCCTGAATCAGGTTCGCTAAAGAGTTGACACCAGATATCTTCAGCTGTGAGCAGCCCTGGTAGATACTTTTGTTTCTGTTCTTCTGTACCGGCTTCTAAAATGGTGGGGCCGGCCCAGCCTATCCCTATCGGATTGGGGGGAAGACCAATCTTCGCTTTTCGTAACTCATCGGAAATAATGATCTGCAGCATTGGTTCAGCTTCTAATCCGTATGGGCGTGGCCAATGGGGAACAACATATCCGGCGTCAACGAGATCCTGAGCTGAAGGGTTCGGATTATTTTCAATCCATGAGCGTACCGCAAGACGACGAGGGTCATCATCGGGTGGAAAGTCAAAATCCATCATCACTCCATCAGCAGATAAACAAATTGGTTGTGGTGCGAAGCCTAGCGGGTTTCATGAAGGCTAGGAACCCATCTGATAGGAAGAAATAGCGGGAATAGGATTTGCCCTGTTAGTTTGGAACGAGGAGAACATTTATGAATCCCGTCCAATATCAGGTCAAAGATGGTGTCGCTACAATCACCCTCGCCGATGAAGAAAACAAGAATGCCCTTGGCCAATCTCTCACTGCCGGATTATTTGAATCGTTGACTTCAGCGAATGAAGATCCCGACGTTAGGGTGATCACGCTTACTCATTCAGGAACGGTTTTCTGTGCTGGAGCGAACCTGAAAGAACGATCATCTGGGACAGGGGCACCAGATATGGGGTCGATCGGTTTCGATAAGGCCCTTTCACTGATCCAAACTGGACCGAAACCCGTAGTCGCCCGAATAACTGGGGCGGCCATGGGAGGCGGAGTTGGTCTAGCCGCCGCAGCCGACATCTCGATCGCAACTGAAAATGCAAAGTTTGGATTTACTGAAGTGAGACTTGGAGTAGCTCCAGCAGTTATTTCAGTGGTATGTCTTCCAAAAATGCGACGAGGGGAAGCAATGGAAGCTTTTCTGCGCGGGAACCGCTTCACAGGGAAGGAAGCAGCGGAACTGGGAATTATTTCCCGGGCAGTACCTGAAGAAGACATAGATGCCGCTGTTCAGGAAGTCATCAACGATCTTCTTCGTGGTGGCCCTATGGCTCTTGCCGCAGCAAAGCGACTAATTAACGAAATACCCCTTCTGACCCAAGAAGATGCTTTTCCATGGGCCGCAGATTTCTCAGCGGAACTCTTTGCGTCTGATGAAGCTGCCGAAGGTATGGAGGCATTTCTGCAGAGAAGAAATGCCAGTTGGGTGCCAGAAGACTAAATTCAAACAGGTCTTCTATTTGCTTGCCGGTATCTCATGTGAAATTCTAGTGACTGCGAAATGAGGCTCTAGGAGAGACCTAAAATATCGGAGGAAAGAACATTATGGAAGATCGTTGGATAACTGATTGGGAACCAAGCAAACGTTTCCCCCTGTATACAAGAGCGAACTCGGGAGAGATCCTTCCAAACCCTATTAGCCCTCTCGGCTGGGATCTTGTTTGGGAAACAGGAGTCTCGAGAGGCTGGGCTGATGGTTGTCACCGTTGGGGGACTTTCACTCCAGATGAAACCGACCCAGATCGACCTGATTATGTTTCCTGTTTCGGTGGGTATGTGTATCTCAATGCTGGTCTAATTCGCCTGCAGGGCGTTCGATCCCCTGGCATGTCTGCTGAGGCAATGGATGCAGCTTTTCTAGGGAATCATCCTGATGTGCCCCCGTATGTTCCTCAAGAAGGTGACGAACGGCCGGATTTAACTGCGAAGATCGAGGAAACATCTGCTTGGGTTATGTCTTTAGAGGAGCTCCCTGAGGAATTGACAGAAGATCGAGAAAAAATCCTGTCGATTCGTTCCGAAAGGCCAAACTTGGACTCTATTTCGGATCTTGAGTTAGTTGAGCGTGCCCGTTCCATGATCCCAGTGATTCGGGAATTTTTTGAACCCTATTATGTCTATGGAACGGCTTCTGCTACGGGGCCTACAATTCTGGGAGAATTGTGCGGAGAAATCGATGCTGCTCTTCCTGGAAGGCTGATCTCCGGTCTTGGTGGTGTTGATTCTGCTCCTCCGTCTTATGGGATGTGGGAACTATCACGTAAGGTAAATGATTCTTCTGACCTCACTGGGGCATTCGATGAAGGAATAGCGGGACTTCAAGAGCGTTTAGCTGGTTCTGCTGACGGTGAAGTCTTCCTCAATGATCTTTCAGAATTCGTAAGCGAACACGGGGCCCGTGGACCATACGAATGGGACGCTGCGTCAGAAACATGGGAAGTTAAACCAGAGAGTGTTCTTGCAGCAATTGACGCTATGCGCCATGCCGATGAGACACTGTCTCCAGCGAACCGGCATGCCGAGGCGGTAGCTGACAGAGAAGCTGCAGAGGCGGAAGTTCGGGCGATCTTTGATGGGAATGAAGAAGCAATGGGAGCGCTTGAGTTGGGTTTACGTACAGCTCGGGTTTTGGTCCCTGGTAGGGAGAGAACGAAACTTACTGCGATGATGACAATTCATGAAATTAGGTTGCCAATATATGAGCTTGGCCGTCGAATGACTGAGCGAGGCGCCTTAGATACTCCTCGCGATATTTGGCTGCTGCGCAACGCAGAGCTTGAAGGCTTCATTGAAAACCCTGAAAGCATGTCTGAAACGATTCGGGAACGAGGAAAAGAATTTAGAGCATTATCAGACTTGCAGGACCCCTTTATTATTAACGGTGATGTCCCTCCATTAAGTCAGTGGTCTCAACGAGGAAGCACAGTTGAACCCGCTGAAGCGGGTGAGGAGCTCGTCGGAGTCCCCGGAAGTCCTGGAGTAGTAACGGGGAGAGCTCGCGTTGTCACTGACCCAGGCGACCCGCGCGGACTCGAACCGGGAGAAATTCTTGTTGCCCCAATAACTGATCCGTCTTGGACGCCACTATTTATCCCAGCTGCGGGAGTTGTGGTCGAAGTAGGCGCCCCGTTAAGTCATTCAGTGATTGTGAGTCGGGAATTCGGCATACCCTGTGTGACCGGGATCCTCGATGCTGTGTCAAAAATCACCGATGGTGCGATCATCAGTATCAATGGCAGTACCGGAACCGTGACGATCGCAGAGTTACCTGAATAAGTCTTCTTAGATGTTGATGCCTTTGGCAGCTACCGGTGAAGCGACATTGATAGTTGGAGGTGCAGTGAGGAGAGCTCCTAATGCAGCCATCGCAGCTTTCATACCATCGCCTTGCCCATGCACTCCAAGCGCGGCGTCATCTTCGTAAAGTTCAAAGAACCAATAGACTCCTTCTTCAGCAGAGTCCTTATGGGCTGAATAAATCTCCAATCCCGCTTCTTCCGCCGCTGCCTTACATGTATTCTCCAGCGCTGCTTCAACTTCATCTGCTTGTTCGGGGTTAGTTTGTAATTTTGCTATTAACGATACTTTTGTCATAAAAGCATCGTAGGCACAGCTTTGTCGAATTTACGAGTTGAGGAAGGTCATGATTCATTCAGAAAACCGCTTCGGACTCCTTCACAAGTATCCTATGATGCCTGTATGCGGAAAAACCTGGGGCCTTTGGGACAAATAGGGTACGTCGTTTCTGACCTGGAGCAAGCCGCTATGGAATGGGTTGAGAAAACCGGTATTGGTCCTTGGTATGTTGCTGAACATGTGCCTCTAGATTATTTTCGACACCGAGGTACACAAAGCGATGTAGAGATCGGTATAGCTACTGCCTTCACCGGTTCATTGGAAATTGAATTAATTGTCCAGCACAATGATTCCCCTTCCGACTATAACGACGCTTCGAGTCGTGCTGAATCAGGTGTTCACCATGTCTGCTTTTTCCCTCAGGATTATGATCGTGCGTTGGCTTCACTGCTGGCAGAGGATTTAGAGATTCTTCAGGAGGGCGCAATTCACGGAATTCGGTTTATCTATCTGGTCGACCCAGCGAGTGGAGTTATTGAGATGGCTGATCTCCCCGACGATGCTCGTAGAAGACGAGATCTTCGTATGGCCGAAGCAGCCGAATGGGATGGAAGCGACCCCATTAGAGGCCGGTAACACGAAGTTAAGATTCTCGAGTCCGACCAAGCAATGCCAGTAATCTGGAGCTAGCCGAGTCATCAATGGGTTCAACTGGTGCGCAAAAGTGTTCAGAATTAGTGAGGAAGTCGAAAAGGGGGAGCCAAAAGTCCAGTAGCCATTCAGCAGTTTCCTCTTCTATGTCGTATGAAATCGATAGGGCCTGAGATAAATCCCAGCCGTGGACCACATTGTCAGTGATTCTGGCACCGAGGAGGCGTTCTAGTGTCAAGGTCATTGTTGGATGAGAGATAGGGGTATCTAAAGGCGTGTCTTGAACGAGCCCTATGGCTTTTAGCGCTGTGCCCCTCCAAGCCGAAATTGGATCAGGGCCGAGAATATTTGCGCTCAAGTCCGCTTCTACGAATTCGTTATGCTCTAGCAGGTTGACGAGCTGAACTTCCCCTGAGACGACATGTACGACAAGGGTTTGGGTTGTCCATTCAGTGCAAGGAGTTGGAAGATCCCAAGCATCTAGTGGAACTTGGGAAAAAACCTCGCCAAATGACGCTAACGCCCGCGTATATAGGTCAGAGATACCGTCGTTGGTCATTCCCACTCAATTGTTCCCGGTGGTTTAGATGTGATGTCGTAGGCAACTCGGTTTATCCCATTCACCTCATTGATGATTCGACTGCTCATCGCCTCTAGGACATCGAAAGGGATACGAGCCCAATCGGCAGTCATTGCATCTTCACTCGTTACCGCACGAATAATACATGGATATCCATATGTTCGTTCATCACCCATAACCCCAACAGACCGTATGTCTGGCAACACGGCAAATGCCTGCCAGATTTCTCGTTCCAATCCGGCTTTCTGCAATTCATCTCGGACGATGAAATCAGCCTCTTGCAGAATCAATACTTTCTCTGGAGTAACTTCACCGATTATCCGTACTCCTAATCCTGGACCTGGGAAGGGTTGACGCCAGACGATTTCCTCAGGTAAGCCTAGTTCCGTTCCCACGGATCTGACCTCGTCTTTAAAGAGGGTCCGTAAAGGTTCTACTAATTCAAAGTCCATATCTTCAGGGAGTCCTCCGACATTATGATGGCTTTTAATCGTCGCAGCGTGTTTGTCACCAGATTCAATAACGTCGGGGTACAGGGTTCCTTGTACTAGGAATCGTGCGTCCTCTATCCCTCCTGATGTGCGCTCAAAAATTCGGATGAAGAGTTCACCAATAGCTTTTCTCTTCGCCTCTGGCTCTGTAACGCCTTCCAACGTGGTAAAGAATTCTTCCGCTGCCTTAACATGAATGAGTTCAATTCCTTGAGTCTTTTGAAAGGTTTCCACGACCTGTTCCCCTTCATTTTTTCTCATCAGTCCGGTATCAACAAAGACACAGGTAAGTTGATGTCCTATGGCCTTATGGACTAGTGCCGCAGCCACTGCAGAATCCACTCCTCCGGATAAGCCACATATGGCTCTCCCTTTGCCGACTTGAGACCTGATCGCTGCGACTTGTTCTTCAATGACGTTGGTCATTGTCCATGCCCGGTCTATGCCGGCAAGATCCAACCATCTTTCAATGGTTTGTTGACCGTATGGGGTATGCGAGACTTCAGGGTGGTACTGGACGGCGAAGATACGATCGTTTTCAAAGGCCGCAGCTGGGGCATTTTTTGTTGAAGCCGTAACGGTAAAGCCTACCGGTGCTTCGGTTATGCAATCAAAATGGCTCATCCAGACATCCTGTTCTGCAGGTTGGCCGTCAAAGAGGTTACCTCCAGTGACCTGGAGAGATGTCCTTCCGTATTCTCCTGCTTCGAATTGGCTGACGGTACCACCAAGTTGCCTCGCTATGAGCTGGGCGCCGTAACATATTCCAAGTATTGGAATATCGAGTTCATAGATATCGGGATCGATTGTAGGGGCTCCTTCGATCCGGACAGATTTGGGTCCGCCGCTTAGGATTACACCCGCAGGATTCAGGGAAGCTACTTCCTCTGCCGTTAGGTCGTGGGAGACGATTTCGCTAAAGACGTTTGCTTCTCTGACACGTCTCGCGATCAATTGGGCATACTGCGCCCCGAAATCTACAACGAGAACAGTAGGATTGGTTTCGGTCACAGAACACCTTTAGGTACTAGGGAACTGAGTCTAAATCAGAAACGTCGAAAACGCTCAGCCCATTCCGATACCTTGTTGTTTTTGTAAGTATTTTCCTTCGGTTTGGAGGGCAGGTGCGACCATAATCTCCGCTTTCTGGAATTCTTTCAGGGTTTGATAGCCGCAAGTTGCCATTGAATTTTTGAGGGCTCCGAAGAGATTCATCCTTCCGTCATTTTGGCTTGCGGGTCCAAGGAGAATTTCCTCGAGGGTGCCCCGTTGCTGGGTTTGTACACGAGCTCCTCGGGGAAGAGTTGGATGGAATGTAGCCATTCCCCAGTGGAAACCCTGACCCGGTGCTTCGTGGGCTGCCGCTAGTGGCGATCCGATCATGACAGCATCTGCTCCACACACGATTGCTTTAGCGATATCCCCTCCGGTTGCCATTCCGCCGTCAGCTATGACATGGACATAAACTCCTGTTTCGTCGAGGTGGCGTATACGTGCTGCTCGAGCATCGGCTATAGCGGTCGCTTGTGGAACGCCGATACCAAGCACTCCACGAGTAGTACATGCATGTCCAGGACCGACCCCGACCAGAATCCCCGCTGCTCCTGTCCTCATGAGATGAAGAGCTGCTTCGTACGATGCGCAGCCACCAACAATGACAGGTATTGGTAGTTCACGTACGAATGATTTCAGATTGAGAGGATCTTTTGTTTTTGAAACATGTTCAGCGGTCACCACAGTTCCTTGAATGACAAGAAGGTCCAATTCGCTCGATAAGATTTGCGGAGTCATCAACTCGGTATTGCCAGGAGTTACTGATGCGCACGAGATGACACCACTTGCGTTTATTTCTGCGATGCGTTGAGGTATGAGTTCAGGTTTTATTGGTTCTTGGTATATCTCTTGCATCCGGTTTGTGGCTTCTCCCGGAGGTAAGTTGGCGATTTCTTGCAGAACATCCGAAGGATCTTCGTATCTGGTCCATAATCCTTCTAGATTTAGGACTCCGATACCTCCCAGGCGACCCATTTCAATGGCAGTAGCTGGACTTATGACCCCATCCATAGCTGCCCCCATTACGGGGAGGTCTAAGGTAAATGCATCAATTTCCCATTGGATATCGACATCCTCTGGATCTCTTGTTCTCCTGCTAGGAACAATCGCTATGTCATCGAATCCGTATGCTCTGCGACCAGATTTACCAAGACCCACCTCTATTTCAGCCATAGATTCGTTCCTTAAATTTGGATGTAAGGCTCCATCTTAGTCAAACAGGTCGCTGACAGAATGACCCTCTTTAGTTTGTTAGCGATGAGCTCAATGTTTATGAGATCTGGTCTGATTCGTCGATCGAAAGGAGGACTAGGAGGAATTGTCGAAGCATTGCCGCTGTGGCTCCCCAGACGGTATCACCAACGAGCTCAAAGAAATACACGGGGCGGGAACGTCCATCCTTCCATTCCCAGATTTCCTCTCGATAAATATCTGGATCGAGGAGTTCATTCACCGAAATATGGATAATTTCTTCAACCTCTATAGGGTTCGCTTGAAGCTCCGGTACTATTTCCAAAGTTCCAACGAATGGTGTCACCAGAGAGTTGCTTCCAACGGTAACGAAACTGTCAAGAGTCCCTATATGCCGAACGATTCTTGGATCAAGCGCGATCTCCTCATGGGCTTCACGAACAGCAGTGGCCCATAAATCTTCATCTTCTGGCTCCTGATTACCCCCCGGAAAACTGACTTCATGGGTGTGGTGTTTCATCATTGCTGACCGTCGGGTCAAAATGACATGCAATTCTTCTTGAGGTGAAGAATATATTGGGATTAAAACAGCGGAACGTCTTTGTCCTTTCTTCGTATTGGCAGGAGTTCGAGGCTGATGGCCTGAAACAGCGCTTTCCAAAGCCTCTAAGGTGATTGGACGGTGAGATTTATTCATCCATGGTGCGGGTGCACCGACTTGCCAAAGCTCTGGACGTGGAATCTTTTGAGGTCCGCCTCTTCCTAGCGCCACCGAATCAGCTATTTCCATCTTCGATGAGTTGTTCCAATAGTTCTGGTAGGCCCCCAGTTTTAAGATTACTTATGACTCGGCCCGGCGGTGTTTCTCCGCGTTCCCATTCCATCCATTGGTCGAGAAGCTTTTGTGGGTTTGGTTTCGGTTTCTTGTCCATGTGTCGCGAGCGTACACATATTTTTCCCATTTGCGGTGTTTCTGGAGCACTGAACTGATTTCATTCGTTGGCAAAAAGCAAAGAGAGCCGGATCAACCGGCTCTCTTTAAACATTTTGCTGTGAGCTGATTACATCATTCCGCCCATGCCACCCATGCCGCCCATTGGGTCGCCGGCAGGCATTGGTGGTTCGGGTTCTGGCTTGTCAGCAATAAGTGCTTCAGTGGTTAGAAGCAGACTTGCTATGGAAGCTGCGTTTTGAAGAGCAGCACGTGTAACTTTTGCAGGGTCGATGACTCCGGCTTCTACAAGGTCTTCATGTTCACCTTTGGCTGCGTTAAATCCAACGTTTCCAGAGGCATTCTCGACCTCGCGGACAATGATGGATCCTTCATATCCAGCATTCTCAGCAATGAGTT
The DNA here is from genome assembly GCA_002720485.1 of Acidimicrobiaceae bacterium. Classification (GTDB taxonomy): domain Bacteria; phylum Actinomycetota; class Acidimicrobiia; order Acidimicrobiales; family UBA8592; genus UBA8592. Next base: position 34,613 of record PBIQ01000045.1, on the reverse strand, counting down.
TAGCTGGCGCAGTGAGAGCAGTTGCTACCATGCGAGCGCCAGTAGCTTCATCCCCATCAAGTCCATCTTCGGCAGCGTTAACTGCAGAACGTGCTCGGAGTAGAGCTGTTCCGCCTCCAGCGACGACGCCTTCTTCAATCGCTGCGCGTGTTGCAGAAAGTGCATCTTCGATGCGGTGCTTCTTTTCTTTGAGCTCAACTTCAGTTGCTGCGCCAACTTGAACAACGGCAACTCCACCGCTGAGTTTCGCTAAACGCTCCTGAAGTTTCTCACGGTCCCAATCGGAATCTGTATTGTCGATCTCCGCTTTGATCTGCGAAATACGACCATCTACATCCTCTCGGGTTCCGGAACCTTCAATAAGGGTGGTGTTATCTTTCGTTATTACTACCTTTCGGGCGGTCCCGAGCAGATCGAGAGTAACACCGTCTAGTTTGAGGCCGACCTCTTCAGCGATGACTTGGCCTCCGCTGAGAATCGCCATGTCCTGCAGCATTGCTTTCCTGCGTTCACCGAACCCAGGAGCTTTGACTGCAACAGAGTTAAAGGTTCCTCGGATCTTGTTCACTACAAGGGTAGCTAGCGCTTCACCTTCAACATCCTCAGCAATGATCAATAGGGGCTTCCCTGATTGCATAACCTTTTCTAGGACAGGAAGCATTTCCTGCACAGATGAAATTTTTCCCTGTGTCAGGAGAATATATGGCTCTTCGAGAACAGCTTCTTGGCGCTCAGCGTCAGTCACAAAATATGGTGAAAGGTACCCTTTATCAAATTGCATACCTTCGGTGAAGTCCAGATCCATCCCAAACGTATTTGATTCTTCTACGGTTACAACACCATCTTTACCGACTTTGTCGATAGCTTCTGCAATGATCTCCCCAACTGTTTCGTCAGCTGCAGAGATTGATGCCACGTTTGCTATCTGATCTTTCGAGTCCGCTACTTGCTCTGCTTGTTCACCAATTGACTCAACAGCAGCGTTCACAGCAGCTTGGATACCTTTTTTAAGAACCATTGGATTCGCTCCAGCGGCTACATTCCTGAGGCCTTCCTTAACCATGGCTTGTGCAAGAACAGTTGCAGTTGTTGTTCCGTCACCAGCGACATCATTGGTCTTCGTGGCGACTTCTTTAACCAACTGTGCACCCATATTTTCAAATGGATCTTCAAGCTCTACTTCGCGAGCTATGGAAACGCCATCATTGGTAATCGTAGGTGCACCGAATTTCTTATCGAGAACAACGTTACGCCCTTTTGGCCCAAGTGTGACCTTAACAGCATCAGCGAGGTGGTTAACTCCGGCTTCAAGCTTTCGTCGGGCATCTTCGTCGAATTTAAGTATCTTTGACATGGTTCCCTACTTCACTACTGCGAGCACGTCGCGGGCTGACAGGATTAAAAGTTCTTCGCCACCGCTTGATATTTCGGTGCCTCCGTACTTTGCGTAGACAACAGTGTCTCCGACCTCTACATCGACTGGGATTAGTTCACCTGTCTGTTCGGACCGTTTTCCGGGTCCAACGGCCAGTACTTCACCCTGTTGTGGTTTTTCCTTGGCTGTGTCAGGTATTACCAAACCACTTGCCGTAGTTTCCTCTGATTCTCCGGGCCGGACAACAATCCGGTCTTCCCGTGGATGCAAATTCATATCTGCGCACTCCTTGCACACTAAAAAATTTTTACTTTACAAGTTCTTTGGGACATATTGGAGCCCTAAAACTCTCTTATTACGATACGTCCCCCAGACCAATTTCCAAACATGGAGGGTTGTAGTTTCTGGACACTGAATCTATCTCAGCGCAAGGAAGAATTATCCCCGTGCGGGTTGGGACCCTTTAATGCTTGCTCGTTCCATAACTCGCCTCTGGGGAGAGTAGTCACTCGTTGCATAGTGCTGGACTGCTTGATTATCCCAGAATGCTATGGAATTAGGTTCCCACTTGAAGCGACACGAGTACTCAAGTACCCCAAATTCTCTGCAAAGCAGGTCCAGAAGCGCAAAGCTTCGTTCTTGTTCCCAGCCCTTTATGCCACTCACAAATATCCTGTTCACATAGAGCAGGGGTTTCCCGGTCTGGTAGTGGTTGATAACTACCGGATGTTCGACAATCGGATACTGTTCTCGTATCTCTTCCTTTTTCTCATCAGGGACTTGGCGAGCGAAAGCTCTGAAAAAATCATGGGTGGCGACTAGATCATCGATAAGGTCCTTCGTTTCTTGATCAAGTCCCCCATACGCCGCATGTGCATCTACAAAGAGCGTATCTCCACCTACTGGGGGGACTTCGACCGCTCGGAGAATGGCACCTCGAGAAGGCGTCTTTCTCCAGGGGACATCGTGATGCCACTGGTTCTCGTATCCACCAGCTTTTTCATTTTTTTCAAATCTGACCAGTTCTGGAGTTTCGGTATTGGGAGGAAGAAACGGGTGGATCTCTAACTCACCGAACCGGCTGGCAAAGCTAACATGTTGTTCTGAGGTGATTGGTTGATTTCTGAAAAAGATTACCTTGTAATCCCATAGGGCTTGTTGAATTTCATCAATGACTTGTTGGGGGAGTTCCTGAGTTAAATCTAGACCAATGAGTTCGGCGCCGACAGTGGGTGATAGTTGCTGAACATCGAAATGTTGCCACCTTAAGCCTTGAAGACGATCGCGCTCAGCAAAGAGATGGGTTTGAGGTCCCATTGTGCGCGAATATCCGGGGAGTTTGACTCTGCCTGGCAATCCGACGCCAGGGTCTTCCGAAGCAAGAATCTCTACGTCTTCTTTTTGATGAAGCGTTTCGGACATACCACCCCCCTAATTAATGCCCTCCATTAACTATTGTAGCATCTGCGAAGTTAATGTCAACTAGGAAGCTCCACGGGCTCTATCCCCAAATCCAGGTACGTCGCTATCGGATAATAAAGGATTCCTCGACTTTCTATGAGAGGTTTCGCTATTTCTCCTCGATCAACAAGTGTTGAAACTGCGACGACTTTTGCGCCAGTCGCTTCAACCTCGTCAACTGCTTTAAGGAGTGATCCTCCGGTTGTTATGGCGTCTTCAACAACCAAGCAACGGTCGCCGTCCCCTATCGGTGAACCTTCAATAAGTTTGTTTGTTCCCCGTCCCTTTGGTTTCTTACGTACGAAAAACCATCGGCAGCGTTGAATCCCAGCTATTCCTATGGTTAAAGCATCGGCCCCTAGGGTTGGGCCCCCAACAGCATCGAATTCAACACCCTGAAGTCGAATTCCATCAACTATTGCCCTGCTAGCGATTTCTAGGTCATCAAAGTGCGCTGTAGCCAGTTTTCCATCAACGAAATCTTGGCTCATCGCACCTGAGGCCAATTGGATCGGCTCCTCAAGCCTTCTGAGTCCTTTGGATTTGATAATCTCAATTGCTTGCTGCTGCAAGCTGCTCATTTGATCCTCCACTCGCCTTCTTCTCAGCCTAGCCTTACTTGCTCATCGAACCGATGTATTGGACGCTATCGCGATCTACAACCGCGGCGACGCTTCGTTCTAGAATCGCAGTGAACAGTTTTGATGCTCGTTCATTTGGCTGATCAGCAGTGACGGCAGTGTTTCCCCAGTTCACAAGCCAGAACAAGTGCGCAGTATCTATCTGTTCTACAAGTTCGTCGAATGTTCCAAATCCTGTTTGACGGTCATGCATCGCATCCTGATACCGGCGAAGCAGATCGATTTCAGAATTCCTCCGAAGATCAATGTCGAGATTGCAGCCCAAAAACGGGGACAGGTCACCTGACCCATCCCCCCTTCCGACAAGTTGGAAATCCAATACGATGACTTCAGGAAGGCCATCCGTCTTATCATCGAAGAGAAGATTGTCTAGACGAAAGTCGTTATGCGTCAGAGTTCTACTTCTCTCTGCCCAACTCACAAGCCACTGAGAGATTTCGGGAATAAATAACTCAAGTTTCTCAGGTAACCAATCTGGATAAAGATGGCCGTACTGGTCCATCACTGTTGGCCACGATGCTTCATATAGCCCTTGGAGCCCCATATTAATTGGACTATCGAGGGGCGGAACCCATTCCATCTCGATGAGTTCTTTACTGTCCCACCAGCGTGAATGGATTTGTGCAGCTGTGTCGATTACCGCCATGGCGTCTTCAAGGCTTGCGCCGAGTAGGTGATCTCCGGATCGGTAACGTCCGACATCTTCTAAGAGAAGAGCATACCGCTCCGATTCGGGATCATTTCCGTTGAAATATACGGCTGGTCTACGGATGGAAACTTTCGGAGCGACATGGGTATAAAACAGCGCTTCTCGCTCATAAACACCCAGCATGACGCCGAGTGGCTTAAGCGACCCGTCAGTTGTTGGGATCTTTGCTATAGCTGTTTGAGGTCCACCTACGTCTGTTGCATATGTGAGGTGAAGTCGCGCTAATTCTCCGAGGAAGCCTTCACCTATCGCTATCCGTTCAGCCACAACGTCCGTTACCACCGACGAAGTAGCTCCTGATGCGACTAGTGCTTGCGTGAGCCAATTTGCGTCAAAATCTTCTAACGATTCAGGAATGTCCAAAGCCATGGTTATATCTCTAGTTCGATGTCAGGACATGACGCAAACTAGTAGTTGATTTCTACAGGCATGGGCAAAGCGCGCCTTTCAAATCATGGGGTATCTTGTGATATGGAAGATCTTGTAGCCCATGAGGATGGGGAAATTGTACGTTGTCTCTGGCCGGGGATGGATGAATTCTACATGGAATACCATGACACCGAATGGGGAGTTCCAATAGGAGATGACGATGGCCTGTTTGAAAGAATCTGTCTGGAAGGTTTCCAGTCGGGGCTTTCATGGATAACGGTTCTCCGAAAGAGAAAGAACTTCCGGCATGCTTTCGAGAATTTTCATATCGAGACGGTTGCCAGACTTGGCGATAAAGATCTAAAAAGACTTATGAATGATGAGGGGATCATCCGGCATAAAGGAAAGATCCAGGCCACAATAAATAATGCTCAAAGAGCGATCGAGATCATAGATGAGAAAGGTTCGCTCGCTAGCTATCTCTGGTCATGGGAGCCCGACCAAGAGACGAGGGGACATGAGACAAATCGATCTCTATCGGCTGCATCGGTAGCACTCAGTAAGGATTTAAAGACTCGAGGGTGGTCTTGGGTGGGACCCACAACAGTGTATTCGTTTATGCAGGCGGTAGGAATGGTGAACGACCATTCGAGAAGTTGCCATGCATGGGAGAAAACTGAACGTTTGAGGACAAAATTCATTCGTCCGTAAGTCCCGCTATCGAGATGCAATAAAGTCCACTACCCTATTTGACGTGACTCACCCTGGAGATCCATACATTAAAGAACAGATGCGCGAGTTCGGCGAGACTATTTTCGCCGAAATGTCGGCCCTTGCCATCAAAACTGGAGCGATAAATCTGGGGCAAGGTTTCCCCGACACCGATGGACCTGCTGAAGTAGCTGAAGCCGCCGTTAAAGCTATCCGCGATGGGCTGAACCAATACCCGCCGGGATTGGGTATCCCTGAGCTTCGTAAAGCTGTCGCTGAACACCAAGAACGCTTCTATGGGACAACTTTTGACCCTGAACGTGAGGTCCTCATTACGGCAGGAGCTACTGAAGCTATAGCTGCCACGCTCCTGTCCATTTGTGAACCAGGGGATGAAATTATCACGTTCGAACCGTATTACGATTCATACGCTGCATCTATTTCACTAGCGGGTGGAGTCCGTAAGGTGATAACCCTCCGAGCTCCAGATTACAGTTTCGATCCAGATGAACTTAAAAACGCCGTCGGACCCCGTACGAAGGCAATTCTTCTAAATTCGCCGCACAATCCCACAGGAAAGGTTTTTTCCAGAGATGAACTCCAATGCATTGCTGACTTGTGCAATGATCGTGATCTTCTCGCTATCTGCGATGAGGTTTATGAACACCTCGTGTTTGAAGGGGAGCATATTCCGTTAATACAATTTTCTGGAATGCGCGACCGGACTGTTCAAATTTCTTCTGCGGGGAAGACGTTTAGTTTTACAGGGTGGAAGATCGGATGGGTATGCGCTCAGCCAGCCCTGTTGGAAACAGTTCGCACAGCGAAACAATTTCTTACCTTCGTTAACGGAGCCCCGTTCCAGCATGCCATAGTTACCGCCCTAAATTTACCGCTGACATACTTCGAGGATTTTGTAGAGGATATGCGCCAAAAACGCGACTGTCTTATGAGCGGTTTAACTGCAGCTGGTTTCAGAGTTTTTCCTCCTGCTGGAACTTACTTCATCACTGCAGATATCCGACCGCTTGGAGCCGCCGACGGGAGGGATTTTTGCACTGCACTGCCTGAACGATGCGGAGTTGTTGCTGTTCCGAACGTTGTCTTTTATGACAATAAAGAGGAGGGACGGCATCTAGTCCGTTTCGCTTTCTGTAAAAGAATAGAAGTTCTGGAAGAAGCAGTTAATAGACTATTAGGTGTAACTGACTGGACCATCGAGGGGTAGCCATGAGGGTCGCCGCCATTCAACATGACATTGTGTGGGAACAACCACACAAGAACTTTTCTCTTCTTGCTCCTTTAATTCAAAAGGCTGCAGGAGATGGAGCACGTTTGGTAGTCCTTTCCGAACTATTTAGCAATGGTTTCTCAATGAATACCCAGCACATTAGTGAACCGGTGGATGGTGCCAGCACGCAATTCCTTATTGAACAGGCGACTGAGTTAGGTGTGTGGATTTGCGGATCAGTTCCAATTCTTTCTGAGAGCTACGATCTGCCCCATAATTCTTTGGTGCTCGCCAGCCCAGATGGGGATACCCACAGATACGACAAGAATCACCTCTTTGAGTATGCGGGAGAAGACAAACATTACGCTGGTGGTTCTACTCCTTTAACCGTCGACCTAGAGGGTGTCAGATGCAGCTTTCTTATATGTTTCGATCTTCGCTTTGGCCCTGACTTTTGGAATATTGCTTCAGTCACCGACGCATTTATCGTGGTAGCAAATTGGCCTGAAGTTCGACGAAATCATTGGAAGTCTCTTCTCAAAGCCAGAGCAATCGAAAATCAGGCGTTTGTCTTAGGAGTGAATAGGGTAGGTAGAGGAGATGGATTATCGTATTCGGGAGACAGTCGGCTGTATAACCCTTTGGGGGAGACCATCGGCAAAGCAAAGAAAAACGAAGTCCAGATTCTGCTTTGCGATATCGATCCGTCCACAGTCACGAGCGTTCGATCAGATTTTCCTTTTCGTTGGAACGATGGTCGTTAGTCTGCCGCCATATGGACTTGCCCGTCTCTTGACCCAACGATGATTTTGCCTTCCCAAACCGCCGGGGTGGACTCAATGCAGCCACCAATATAGACCTCCCAAAGAAGTGGAGGTTTTCGAGAGGTATCCGAAACGTCAAACCCTGAGACGTTTCCAGAGCAATCTGCCTGTATAAGCACATCATCTACAACAACTGAGGAACTCCAAAGCGGACCAGGGAGAAAAAACTCCCACCGGATGCTTCCTGTTTCTCTATCAATCCCGATCATCCTCGCAGAATCAGTCGGAACAATCACAATGTCTTTATATAACGCTGGAGTTGCCCATACGCCATCTGGAAGTTGGGCTTTGTCAAACACGGACCATACGAGAGGATCCTCAGGGTTTTTGGGATCAAGTTTAATTATCTGACCTACCTCAAGAGATCGGGATAGACCCCGTTCATATTCAACACCAACGTAGAGAAAGCCTTCTTCATCAACTACGACGGATGCATCGACATCGTCACCAACCCAATAGCGAAATGTGCGCTCAGGATCTACGCCGGATTTTAGATCTGTGATGTCCCATCCTTGGACAAGGCCACCGGAGTTTGCGAAATAGACGGTGTTCTCACTGACGGCGACTGAGTTTTCGATAGAAACGTTACTGCCAACCTTGAAAAGTAAGTCATCATCATAACCAGGTGCTGAAAACACCAATTCTGGGTCAACTGTTACGAAACCAGCTGAATCGTATGATCTGTTTAGTTTAATGATATGAAAAACCGAATTTTCACCACCTTCAAACAAGTAGTCATCGATAACAATTGGTGATCCATCCCAATCATTATTCCAAGCTGCCCCGGGAACCGTGTCAGCGTCGAGCGACCATAGTTCTTCAGGGCCTTCGCGATCAAAGGCGATGACTCGAAATTTGTCATCTCGGGATCCAATATAAACAAGCGGATACCCATCCGGGTCTATCGTGACTGAGCCCTTGATGATATCTTCTGTCGGATAGGGATCTAGAATTGGCTGACCTGACTCAGCGTCAACAAAGTGCACTGCGCTATCGAGAGCTCCGAAAACTACCCAGGTACTGTCACGATACCTGAAGATAGCGGGCTGACCCGTCCACCCTGTCCCACACCATTGCTCGTCTTCGTTGTTTAATGTCGTTGAGCTGCACATATTCCGATTCTGAGGATAGGACCATTGTTTGACCGGTTGTTCGGGAACAGGGCCTTTGCCATAGTACGTTCTCGTTGGATTTCCTCGGAAGGTCAAGAGGCCTTCAACAGCAGACCCCCATGGCTGGCCTACTGCCGCCGGGTCTGACCAGCCTATATAGGGAGGAGTCTCTGGCAGGGGTGTGGCTTCTGGCGTAGGTATCGGTGTCGGTTCGGGGGTAGGTGTCGGCGCAGGGGTAGCTGTGGGCGGAGGCAGGACAAGGTCATCAGTGCTGATTCCACCTTCTCGAGCTGACATCCATATCCAAGCTCCCACTATCAACCCGATGGAGAATACGGCAATTAACGTAACTGCCCGAAGAAAACTACTGCCTTGAGTGCGTAAAGGCTTAGCATGACGGGGCGTGTAGGAATCCAAGGCTGCTCTTTTAGCGTCCTTTAAACACTGCTGACCGTCGTTCAATGAATGATGCGACACCTTCTTTCGCATCTTCCGTAGCCATTAATTTCGCCTGTGTGGGGGCTAAAGCTTCTATGCAGGCTTCGCTTCCTTCATGCAACCAACGCCGAGCTGAAGCTTTCGTCTCCTGAATAGCTAAAGGAGCCATATCTGATATCCGTTGAGCTATTTCTATAGCACGTTCCAGTTGCTGCCCTACTGGGACTACTTCTTGGACGATTCCAACCCGTAAAGCCTCAGTTGCATCAAATTCATCACACGTAAGGAGATGGTACATAGCATTTCCCCAACCGCCCCGTTCTATAAACCTAAACGTCGCCCCGCCTGTAGCATGAATACCCCTCGCAGGTTCTAACTGTGAAAACCGACAGTTGTCAGCGGCAATAATGATGTCTCCAGCAAGCGCAACTTCTATTCCAAACGTGTATGTAATCCCTTGAACCGCTGTAACAATAGGTTTTCTGCAGCTTCTCCCGAATCCAAATGGATCTATCTTGGGATTTTCCTGTGATTTGGAACGGTTGACTCTTTCCATTCTTTCTGTCCATTTGGGCAGATCAAGACCCGCAGTGAAATGGTCGCCGTGCCCAAAGAGAACTCCGACACGCAAATCGTCATCTTCATCGAGTCGAGTATACGCAGAAACTAATTCTGCTGACATCTTTGGCGTATAGCCGTTGTACTTCTCGGGGCGATTCAGCCCGATTAGAAGTATGTGATCGCGGACTTCGACACTTATTGAACCTTCATCATTACCCATAGGTCATGACCATAGTGCATGATCATGCCAGTTTTTCAATTCGTTGATAACTCTTCTGACTTATTCTTCGCTAACCACGCGAAAGGCTCGTTGGAGCAGTGGAGTTTCTTCACCTGGGTCCAGCTTTTCTATCGGGGCAGTATCATCCCAAAAAGAACCTTGGATCCCCTCATCAATTTCTGATTCTGGAGTGGGATTTTCCGGAACTACTTGTAAATAGGAATCCTCAAAAGGCTCCGAAATTAACTCTTCAATTTCTGATGCATCGATTGGCATTGGCGCATCATCAACTGGGATATCGTCACCTATGGAATCGGCAATAGCACTGAAATCAGCCTTTTGTTCTGAATCATTTCGAGAAGATTTTTTCGCTTTAGCTTGGGCTTTCCCCTTTCGACGACGCTTCTTCGGGGCGTTTCGCTCATCGCTTAGCACCCACCCAACAGGCACTGTCATCCTGTCAGCATGATCAGCGCACAGGGGAGAACCATCTTTTGCTGCTGGGTGATTTAGAGAAACTAGCCATGCAGAACATTGTTGGGGAACCATAAGCAGAACGGCATCTGCTTCTTGAGTACAACCAATTCGCTTACATAACTGTGATGAAACCACTCAAAGAACCTACATCAAACTAAGCGATTCCGCTTACATGGATTACAAGTTTCAGAAAACACTTATAGTTGAAAATCGAAGGGGTTTCTAGCCCTAGTGTGTCATGGAGGGCTAGGGTAGGCACACAAAGAACCAGCAATTCGGTAGGAGCCTTACAATTATTTCTTGGTATGCAATCGACTTATTAACGCAACAACTGGAACTATGTGATGCTGGCGCGGATGAGAATACCATTGTTATTTCGTCCGATGATACCGATATCGAATTACAGACAACTGTTGTAACTGCTCTTGAAAGAATCGGATGTAACGTTTTCCACCTTTCGCTATGCCCGCAATCTCAGAACGTATTTACCCACCCTGTTCTCTTAGAAACGTTAGCACGAGCTGAACTTGTTGTTGATCTCACTGACGCCCACTCAGCATCGCCCCTCTTCGACCAATATCTGGAAGACATTCGAGTGTTGAGTCTTAAATGCAGAAATGTTAATGAGCTTAAACGTCTTGTTGTTAGTTCGGGTGTTGCGAGAAGAGCCCAAATACTTGAACGGCTGGCTTCATCATCGAAGGAAATTAAGATCTTGTCCGACGCAGGAGTGTTTCTATCCGGAAGCCTTTCTTCAGTTCATTATGATGCGAAAACCGGAGTTGCTTCTCAAAGCGGACAGGTTGAAGAATGGCCATCAGGAATTTTCAATATCAAATTCGACGAGCATCAAATAAACGGGGAGCTCCTACTCACGCCGGGTGATGTTTTTATTGAAGCTAGCCGCATTCTCTCAGATCCAGTGCAGCTGGAAATAGAAGAAGGAAATCTCGTTGAAATCTTAGGAGAATCAGCAGATGCAAATCTAATACGGACCCATCTTCAAAATGAGACTGATGAGGACCTTACATATCAAGTCAACAATATTTCTTTAGGCTTATCACTAACACGCGGCGATGGGCATGGTGACTTATTCAGCCGAGACCATCCCCAAATCATCCAAGAAAACCATCACGCAGGGTGGACATCTGTCCACATCGGAAATTCAATGACTCTGACATTCACGAAGGCGACAGTATCGATTGATGACCAGATTATTTTCGAATCGGGACAGTTAGCTGGCGTTCTTGAACCGGACCTGTATGAGCGAAATGCTGCGGGTATGAATACCCCTTAAAGACCCTAATCATTTGGACCTTTTGCTCAAGGTACGATAGCGTCAAACCTAATTATGAATCGGGGTGGCAGATGAGAAAACTGATAGCACCAATGTTTGGATTTATGCTTATCTTTACTGCTTGTGGAGGTGGCTCCAGTGACGAGCCGCAGGCGGAAGCTACACCAACGGCTGTAGTGACCCAAGCAGAAACACAAGTGGTTGAGGAACCAACACCAACAGCCATTATCGTCGTCCCTCCGAAAGCTCCATTAATCCACACAGTGCAAGCAGGAGACTCTCTAGGAATTATCGCAAACAGCTTTGGCGTCCCTATCGAAGAACTAGCTGCCGAAAATGGCATCGAGAATTACAATCTCATTCAGGTCGGACAGGAATTAATAATCCCTGAAGATGACGAAGAAGAGGAAGAATAGGAAATCAACTGAATTCCCTATTCTTAACGTACAGACACACTAAGTGGGGAAACTATTTCGGAAAGCCCTAAGAACGTTCCATCAAAAAGCGATCTGCAGGTAGGAATTCTTACTTGCAGCTTTGGGTATATTCTTATAGCAATCGCCTCAGTGGTCACATCTCAATCTGATGTCCATGGGCTAAGTATGGCCTTTTGGCGTTCATGGATTGCTGTGCCGATTCTTGCCTCTTACGCACTTTTCAAACAACGACAAAAATTTACATGGGAGAAAATCATTTCATGCGCCCCCGCGGGATTATGTTTCGGATCATCCATTGGCTTGTTTTTTTGGTCCACACAAATCACCAGCCTGATTAACTCAAGTCTTATCGCAGCTCTACAACCTCTGATCATTATTTTCTTCAGCTACTACTTTTTCTCTGAAATCATAACCAAAAGTGACATGGGATTATCTCTTTTCGCTATCGGAGGTGCTGTGACGATCGTACTTGCAGGAGCTAGCGATGGCAGCGGGAAAATCTCCGGAGACCTGATGGCACTACTTGCCATAACCTTCGGGGCTTGTTATTTCGCATTTGCGAGAAAAGCATTAATGAAATTAGGCGTCGCAGAATTTATGACAGGCTACTTCGTATGGGCTGGGATGATTCTCACTCCGATGGTGCTGATATCGGGAGCAGGTATTATGCCCCAAACCCAGCGCGACCTGACTGAAATTCTGGTGGTTGCCCTCGTACCATTACTCGGCCATATCCTACTTACTTTTTCCCAATTAAAGGCACCCCTTAGTTTGATAGGAATCCTGCAACTGTTAGTACCGGTTACTGCAACCGTCTCTGCAGTCCTTTTTTTAGACGCTACTATTTCAGGACTCAAAGGACTGGGAATTGTAATGGTCTTTATTGGGCTCAGTGCAAGCAGCTACCTTCGGAACAAGCGACTCGAAAATGACGCTGATACTCTGATTTAGTTCTCCGATTTGGTATTACTGAGTTCCAAAGAGGTTGATAATGTTATTCAGCTTCTTGGATTGTGACTGAATTGATAACCACGTCGGTAACTGGACGATCACCGGGACCCGTGGGTACTCCTTGCATCTCATCAGCTACTTCTATACCTTTAACTACTTTTCCAAATAAAGAATATTGAGGTGGAAGTCCAACTCCACTTGCACCAGTGACGATGAAAAATTGGCTTCCATTTGTGTCGGGACCGGCATTAGCCATAGCAATTGAACCGATCTCATAACGGCCCAGAGCGGGTAATTCATCAGCGAAACGGTATCCAGGGCCCCCTCTTCCCGAACCTTCAGGACATCCCCCTTGACACATGAAGCCATTGATAATCCTGTGGAAAATCAAACTATCGTAATAATGGTATCTAGCCAGAAAGACGAAGTTATTTACTGTATTAGGCGCTCCAGCCGCATCGAGATAAATGACCATTGTTCCTATGGAAGTCTCCATCGTCGCTGTATACGACTTTGATGGATCAATACACATGGGTGGCGGGCCACTGAAAGAAGTTTGACGTGGACTTGAACCATCAGATGCTGGACACTCGGGGGTACTCATAGATTTCCTCTTTCCTTGTAGTTTCGCGTGCTCACCTTAGCATTGATATTTATATCGACCATCACTGGACCGTAAGGTACGAGAACCTACAGTCCTATTGTGGTTGGAAAACGGCGAACAGGAAAAATACGGCGACTTCGTCCCGCTCGGCTTACCGTGACGTGTAAATCTTGCGATGTCACGTGGAAAGGCAAACCAGGGGATTCTTGTTGGAACTGTGGTGATATAGAGACCATGGAAGCACCTCCAGCCCAAATCAAAGTTATTTCATAAAATGAAGTAAGCGCACAGGCGGCCAGTCGATGATCAAACCCCCATGATCACCGACTGTTGAGCCACCCTATGATTCCAGGATGGCTGACTGCCCCCCGGTCGAATCAGCCACTCTGGAATAAAAAGATGTGTCATCCGTCACAGTACACACAATTGAGGCTTAAGCCAACCATTACTGTAAAAAACTGGATTTGAAGAAATTATTAAGAAGTGAAGCTTAAAATTTCTTTGCAGTGATTTTGCTCTAGGCTAAGAGTCACTCTCATGTTTAGTGACCTCATGCTTCCTATTCTGGTTTGTGCCGGCTGCCTAATTATTATTGTTCTCGTACTAATTAAAACTCGCAAGAAACCTCCACCTAAAACCTTTTCAATACCGGGAACCCAAGCAACTAGACCGTCCCAGAATGGTGAAACTGAAACTGCAGTTACTGAAGCAGCTTCTGATCAAGGTCTCTTGTCTTGGCATGAAGGATTCGAAAGTACTGTTTTGGACTTTATCGAATTTTCGGATGGCCTCATCGAAACAATAGTGAACGAAGCACCGTTGGAGGAAATACAAAGCATTGATGTATTTGGAGCTACTGAAACTCTAGAACTTCAGAAAGCTGCGTCTGAACATCCATCACCAGAGATGGGGGCTGAACTTTCAGCAATGCTTGCATCTATATCTTCAAGCCTGCATGCATATCTTCGTAGTGAATTCGATCTAGCAGAACAACAGCAGTCCATTTATCAGGAATATAGAGAGATGTGGTTCCAAAGACTTAGACAGTTTCCTCAAGATATTGACCGTATTATTCGTCTTCGTCGAGCCTAGGCTGAAACAATAGTTTCAAAAACAGGAGAATCATTACCGATGAACAGCCCAACTAATAGTCTTGATTTAGTAGCTGCGCGAAGTTCAGGAGCGACAAAGATTTACGGGTCTGGAGAGACAGAAGTCCGTGCTTTGGACAATATTACTGTTGCCTTTCCTAAAGGAAGATTCACTGCCATCATGGGGCCTTCTGGATCTGGAAAGTCGACCCTTATGCACTGTATGGCTGGACTAGATGATTTGACGAGCGGCAAGGTCTTTATAGGTGATACTGATCTAACAGAATTGAGCGAACGTGAATTAACTCTCTTACGGCGGTCTCAGATTGGATTCATTTTTCAGGCGTATAATCTGGTTCCTACCTTGAATGCTATTGAGAATATTACCCTCCCTCTTGACTTAGCTGGAGTTAAGGCAGATGCGACGTGGGTTGATGAAATTGTTGAAGTCGTGAGCTTAGAAGACCGTCTGACTCACAGGCCTAATGAACTGTCGGGGGGGCAGCAGCAACGAGTTGCAGTTTCACGTGCACTGGCGAGCAAACCTGAGATTATTTTTGCTGATGAACCCACGGGGAACCTTGATTCAAAAACCGGGACAGAAATTTTGGAATTTATGCAACTTGCGACCAAGAAACTCGAACAGACCATAGTTATGGTCACCCATGATCCGGTAGCAGCGAGTTTCTCTGATCAGGTGATCTTTCTTGCGGACGGACAAGTTGTAGGCGATCTAGAAGACCCAACTGCTGATGGAGTTTTAGATCAAATGCGGAGCATCGGAAACTAATAATTTTTTATGGCCCTATTTAAACTCGCTCGGAAAAACGTCTACGCAAAACCTGGACGATTTCTGCTAACTTCACTGGCTGTTCTTATTGGGGTTGCACTAACGACTGCTGTTTTTGTCTTCACCGATAGTCTCCGGGAGACTTTTGGTGGTCTGAGCGACGATATTGAATCGGGCTATGACTTAGCGGTTAGATCTGAGATACCTTTCGGCAACAGGCTGAATGCAGCACCAATAAATTTAGGGCTGCCTGAACAACTATCTGGAGTAGAGGGTGTGATAGCAGTTCAACCTCGAGTTATCGAGTTTGGAATTGTTGCAAATAAGGAAGATGGTTCAGCAGCGCTAGCGACTAGAGGCCCGAATATTGGAATTAACTGGGAAGATCGTGCACCTACCCCGCGTCTTTTTATTTCAGAAGGACGGCCACCGGTTTCCATAACAGAATTCGCTGTTGATGTTGATACCGCCAATGATGATGACTTCGTGGTAGGCCAGAGATATGACCTGCAGACACCTCAGGGTCTACGAACTCTTGTTTTAACCGGAACTTTTACTTTCGCAAATCCTGAGGAGAACGCTTCGATCGGATCGAAGCTAGTTGCTATGGATACTGATTCCGCTGTGGAATTATTCAATGGCGGTGTGGGCTACGACGATATAACACTCACAATCGACTCGACCTTTGCTGAGACTACAGTTGTTGAGAGTATCGAGAGTATGCTTCCCGCTGGGCTTGAAGTCTTAACGAGGGGTGATCTCGTCGCTGAACAGGCAGATACGTTTAATGAATTTATAAATATATTTCGGACAATTCTTCTAGTCTTCGCTTTCATTATTTTGTTTGTGGCGGCATTTATCATCTACAACGTTTTCTCAATAATTATCGGTCAGAGGATTCAAGAAATTGGTTTACTTCGCGCACTTGGTGCCACTGGTAAACAAATCACAAATTCAATTGTGACCGAAGCGCTATTCGTGGGTATCTTCGCGACGATTACTGGTATCGCGCTTGGGTTTCCAATAGCATTTGGACTCCAAGAGCTCCTAGCTGCTTTGAACTTCGGACCTGACGAGAACTCTCTGCCTCTCAGGCCAACCACAGTTATTGTAGGAGCGATTCTGGGAATAGGACTTACATTGGCCGCAGCTGTATGGCCTGCTCTGAGAGCGCGATCCATCTCTCCGATGGCGGCACTCCGAAGTGGCCTATCAACGGCATATACCATTCCAAAGAACTTCCTCGTGGGATCAATACTGACCACAATTGGCCTATTTACGATCATTCTGGGATTCATTCTCGACGAATGGCTCATTATGCTTCCGTTAGGGGTTCTGGCCGGTATCTTTCTCTTCCTAGGGCTCAGTAGATTCAATAACATACTGGGGAAACTATCCTTCCTTTCTCTTGGAATGGCTCTATTGGTCGCTGCCTTAACAGCGGATCTCTCTACTTCGATGTTGATGGCACTACTTGGCGCTGCTGCCCTTAACTCTTTCCTTGGAATAAACCTCCTCAGCCCATTATTTGCCGGAAGAGTGACTTATTTTCTAGGTTCTCCAACAGCTAAGCTTGGAGTTCCAAGCAAGATGGCGCGAAGAAACGCCGGACGGAGCCCTGAACGGACTGCCACTGCAGCGTCGGCACTGATGATCGGCCTGGCGCTTGTCGCTACAGTGTCAGTAATCTCCGAATCGCTCAAAGCAACAGTAAGTGAAATCCTCGAAGAAGACGTCATCTCTGACTGGTGGGTACAGGGTGAAAGTCTCGGTCCTGAGCCTTTAGGATTCAGCCCAACGATAACTGCTGAAATTGCTACTCTTCCGGAAGTTGAAGAAGTTTTAGCGATGCAACTCTCAGATGAAGGACTGCGAACGGTAGTTGATCAGAAAGTCAAAAGGGTTTATTCGACGGATCTCACTTCTGTTCCGAAATATTTCAATATTGGCCTTAGCGATGTTGACGAATCCTTGATAGGAAATAATGCGATATACCTTCATGAAGATGAGGCTGAGAAATATGGAGTGGATGTTGGCTCCACTCTCGAAGTCGAGTTTGTCGATCAAAGTCAAAGATCTCTCAGTGTTGCTGGAATTTTCACCTCGAAGTCGATTATTGATTCTGGCTGGCTACTTGACTCAAGCGTGTACACGTCAAATGAAAACTTGGTCCCGAAATCTGATGATTTTGTCGGGGTATTAGTAAAAGAAGGTGTGAGTGAACAAAATGCGAGGGAAGCAATCAACGCTGTGCTCGAAGGTTACGAACAGATAGAAGCTAAGACCAAAGCTGAATTCGAAGATGAAGCGCAGGATCAAATTGATCAGACGTTGACGGTCGTAAGCGTGTTGTTATTTATTTCTGTAATTCTTGCAGTACTAGGGGTAGCAATTACGTTGGCTCTTTCAGTATTTGAACGCACGCGCGAAATTGGGCTAACTCGAGCAGTCGGTGCTACAAGGAAACAGATCAAACGCACTGTCCGTGTTGAAGGTATTCTCGTAGCGCTCTTTGGAGGTGTCCTCGGCGTGGGCCTCGGTCTCATCTTCGGTATGGCTTGTGTACAAATCATTCCTGATGATTTCGTTTCAACACTCGCCATACCATGGGGCAATATCTTCCGTAATCTTCTTATCGCTGGTATTGCCGGTTCTCTTGCTGCTTACTTCCCTGCTCGTAGAGCTGCGAAACTTAATGTTCTTGATGCGATTAACCACGAATAAGGTCAGATTACTTGGAACTTTCCAATGCTGCCGGTAGTGGGCGTGCATGGGCTATTGTGAGTCGTTGCGTCGCCCGGGTTAATGCAACGTAAAGTGCTCGAAGCCCATTTCTTTCTCCGGTGATAATTTTTTCTGGTTCCACTACGATTGCGGAGTCAACCTCGAGGCCTTTCACAAGACTGACTGGCACTAGTGTTACTTGATTTTCCAAAGCGCCATCATCAACAAGTCCATGGTCAATACCAGATGAGTTGAGAGAGTCTGACATCACCGCTAGATATGAATCAGGGACGATAACAGCAAGATAACCAGGGCCCAGCTTCTCAAGTTCTGATTTCACCAAAGCTACAACTGTTGCTGAGAGTCGAGCTGGAGCGTCTACATGAACAAATCGAGGTTCATCCCCTATTTCTCGAACCGCAATGGGTGGATTGAATCCGAACTGAGTATCTCGTAAAAGGCGATTTGCCACATCCATCGTTGGTTGAGGAAGACGATAGCCGACAGTGAGTTGAGAAAATCGGGTTCCGGATTTATGGGAGAGTGCTTCCACAATCCCCTCCCAGTCGTCGTGCGCCCAAGCGCCTGTTGCTTGCGCTATATCACCAACCAACGTCATCGACCCATTTAGCGATCTCCGGTTTAACATTCTTAATTCCATAGGAGATAGATCCTGTGCTTCATCGACAACAATATGACCATAAGTTCGGATTGTTTCTTCCTCTTTATAGCCGCTACGAGGCCCGAGCTGAGCTTGCGCCTCATCCAAAATAGGCACATCTTGAGATGTCCACTCAACCTGTGAAGCATGCGGCGAGCGGGGGCGATAAAGGGCTTGGAGAGCCTCTTGCGACAGGTATTCTCCAGCTGCACTCCGTAATAGTGCACGGCTGCCGAAAAGGTCATGAATAAGATGCTCGGCAGTAAGCGATGGCCACATCCATTCGAGCGTTTTTCGAATCTCTAATGTCGCCCCGAGGTCGTTCTTTAACTTCTCGGGATCTAACGACTGATGCTTGGAACTCTCAGCTAGCCTTTGGAAGACTTGATCTCGGACAAATGGTCGGCCGCTATTATGATTCCGATATCTACGTTGAGCTTCACGAATAATTTCTCGTGATTGCGCAGCAGAGAATGATAGTCGTTGAAGACCATAGCCGATACGGAGATTTTCTCGTATAGGCCGTTGCCGATCTTGTATAGCTTTGCGGACAACATCTTTCATCTCATTGCTGCCTTTGATAGCAGCTATAGCCTCAGTATCAAACCCTCGAACTTTCGCTCGTGGAATTAAATCGGAAAGAACAGCAAGGCGTACTCCTGCCTCACCTAAGGACGGTAGAACCTGTTCTATATATGTTAAAAAAACTCGGTTGGGCCCTACGACGAGAACGCCTTGTCCCTCGAGTGGAAACCGGTGGGTATAGAGAAGATATGCAGCACGATGAAGTGCAACAACCGTTTTTCCTGTTCCTGGTCCGCCTTGAACAATAAGTAAACCGGACAAAGGAGATCGAATAATTTCATCCTGTTCTCCTTGAATTGTTGCAACAATATCGCCGAGCCTCCCAGTCCGCGCCTGTTCCATAGTTGCTGCTAGGGTCATGCGCCCTTTGAAAACAGGCCCATCAGAGTCATCAACAATGTCATCGCCAAAAAATTCATCTTCGATGCCGAGAAGAACGCTCTTTCGCGTAGCGAAATGGCGTCGTCGAGTTAGACCCATAGGATGTTTGCCAGTGGCCCTGTAAAACCCTTCAGCGATAGGAGCCCTCCAGTCAACCGTTATTGGGTCTTGCTGTTCGTCCCAGACAGCTATACGACCAATATAAAATGTCTCTATCTGATTTGAATCCCCTTGGTCGATGCGACCAAACACAAGGGAGGCGTCTCCAATATCGAGTTGTGATAGACGCTTATTTACCTGATCTGAAATTACATCACGTTCAAACCGCGCTTGATGGGTTCCTCCTTTACCTGATTCAACCATGTCATGCAGCTTCTTTGCCTGCAGATGAGAACGATTAAGGACAGCAAAGGCGTTGGAGATATAGTCCTGTTCAGCTTCAAAATCTGGATGCATGGTAGCAACCTCTTCTTCGTCATCTAACAAAAATGGGATTTTTTACAGTTAACCATTCTAGCCAATATGAAAGTTTCCTCATCACTCAAAAAAAAACTTGTAATACTAGAAAGAATTATTTCTTTGGAGTGTGAAATCGATTCTTTTGTCAAGTCGATACTACTGTGATGGTGTGACTTCCATTGACCTGTCTAACTCTCCCTTTCTCCAAGCTTGCCGCTGCGAGCAGCCGGAACATGTTCCGGTGTGGTTCATGCGACAAGCTGGGCGCTCACTACCGGAATACCGAGCATTGAGAAAGGAGGGAAGTATCCTGGATGCAATCAAAGATCCCGCCCTATCTGCTGAAATAACGTTGCAGCCAGTACGCAGGTACGGAGTTGATGCAGCTATTTTATACTCCGATATTATTGTCCCAGTCCATGCCGTGGGGTTCGGTATCGATATCAAGCCAGGTGTTGGCCCAGTAACGGAAACTCCATTTCGATCTGCAGATGACTTAGACAGATTAAATGAACTAGATCCAGCGGAAGATACACCATACGTAATTGAGACGGTCAAACTATGTGTGGAACAGTTGGACATTCCGCTTATAGGTTTCGCTGGCGGACCATTTACTATCGCTAGTTACCTTATTGAGGGTGGACCATCGCGCACCTATCTAGAGACGAAGCGATTGATGTTTGAAAGCCCTGAACTTTGGGAGCAGTTGATGGACCGTTTAACCAGCATTTGTACAAGTTCACTGCTATCACAAATTGATGCTGGCGTGAGTGCCGTCCAACTCTTCGATTCGTGGGTGGGGGCTCTCTCACCAAGTCAGTATGTGCGTTTTGTTTTTCCCTGGGTTCAACGAATGTTTGAAAAAGTCTCTAAAACAGGGGTCCCGATAATTCATTTTGGTGTTTCTACTGGAGAACTCCTAAATCTTATGAGTGATGTTGGGGCTGATGTCATAGGAGTCGACTGGAGAGTCCCACTAGATGTTGCCCGAACCCGAATCGGCGAAGGAAAGGCTCTTCAGGGAAATCTTGACCCCGCCATACTTGCCTCACCATGGTCATCCGTTGAAGAGGAAGTTCTTACGATCCTCAGACTCAATGATGGTCACCCTGGACATATTTTCAATTTAGGCCATGGGGTAACACCCAATGTAAACCCAGAAGTTCTGGAACGGGTTGTTCAACTGGTACATCAATACCGAGTTGGCCAATGAAAAAGATTGTTGTCGTTGGGGGTGGCATAAGCGGACTAGCTGCGGCTTATCAACTAGAGACAAAGGGATACGACGTCACTGTCGTTGAAGCTTCATCGAGCATTGGAGGTAAGATTTCTACTGTAAAGATAGATGGGACCTCTATCGATACTGGGCCCGATGCTTTTCTCGTTCGCGAACCAGAAATGAAAGAACTATGTTCATCTCTTGGGATAGCTGATGAACTCGTTGCTCCAGTTTCTCGTTCAGCGAAGATCTGGGTTGATGGAAGAATGCATGCCTTACCAAAAAGTCAGTTCCTCGGAGTTCCTTTAGACTTAGATGAGCTTTCTTCACTTGGTTTAATAAGCCCCGAAGGGATAGCAGTCGCTCAAAATGATTTTTCTGCTGAAGCTGATACTTCCGATAATGAGGAAACTGTGGGTTCTCTCATTAGGAGAAGATTGGGGGATGAGGTTATGGATAAACTTGTCGGCCCTCTTCTTGGTGGTATCAATGCAGGCGACCCCGACAAAATCAGCCTTTCTTCAGGGGTCCCCTACCTAGCTTCGGCAGCTAGTCTTGACGCAAGTCTTATTCGGTCGATTCAGAAATTTGTTCGTATATCAGATCGAGATCCGAAAGCTCCTGTTTTTCTGACTCACCCTGAAGGACTTGGAAAAATTGTAGAAGCTCTCGAGATAGAACTTGAAGGGAGAATAGTTGTAAATGAGTATGTCGAATCAGTACTCGCCGAAGGTGAAAAATGGGTTGTTGTCGGGCGAAAGAGCAACTACGAAGCGGACTCGGTGATTCTAACGACCCCCAGCTATGTTTCGGCTTCCATCGTTGAAACCATGAATAATAAGCTTGCGGAGCTACTTGGAAGCATCCGCTACGCCTCTATGGCTTTCGTCGTTTTCGCTTTCCCATCTAAAGATATTTGCCCATTTGATGGAAGCGGGTTCCTTGTTGCAAAATCTGAAGGACTGCTAATGACAGCGTGTTCATGGTCCTCTTCAAAATGGGAGCATCTTGGAAATAGGGATCTGACTTTTCTTCGGGTCTCTGCTGGAAGATTTGACGATGATCGTGTTCTCCACCTTGACGATGACGAACTTATCTCAACGCTCCTTGGAGAACTATCTCTAACCGTTGAAGTTCAAGCTACGCCTGTAGAAAGCAAAGTCATTCGTTGGCCCAGATCATTTCCTCAATATGAGTTAGGCCATTCAAAAAAGGTGGACGAAATACAGAGACTACTTCGAGATGAAACCCCAGGGATTTTCGTATCCGGAGCAGCGTTCAATGGCCTTGGGCTCTCTGCCTGTATACGTGATGGGAAAGCTAGCTCCCAAAGAGTCGAAGATTACCTCGGGACGGCCAATTAAGATGGGCTTTTCTGGAAACACAACGCAAGAGAAATTGAACGTTTCACTTAAATCCTTAATAAGCGGCCTGTGTTTGGCATTTTCCATGCCCCCATGGGGGTGGTGGCCATTAGCCTTCGTGAGTTTTCTTTTCCTCGACCAGTTATTGGCGGGAGTGACCCAACATAAGAGAAGATTTTTGGCTGGTTTCTCCTTTGGAGTTGGTTGGCTATTTCCAAGTACTTTCTGGATGATTGCGCTAACGGTTCCCGGATATATCATCCAAGGCATACTCTTTAGTGCTTTCGTCGGCTTCGCAGCGTTATTGATCCCAAGAGGAGCTTGGCGGTGGCTTGCTTTACCAGCTGCTTTTGTGATTATCGAAGCGCTACGATACCGATGGCCCTTTGGTGGTGTTCCGCTCGCAACTTTAGCGATGAGCCAAAGTAGAGCCCCACTTGGACATACAGTACGAATTCTCGGCCCACTTTTCCTTTCAGCTCTCGTTGTTGTCACCGGTGTCGTTCTTTCTTCGCTATGGGAAAGAAGGTGGAGATTCGCATCCTGGACAGGCATTAGCCTTATAGCCCTATGGGCGGTTGCGTTTGTTGTCCCTAACGGAAGCCCTACAGGTGAAACAACCGTAGCTATCGTCCAGGGCGGTGGCGAACAAGGTACAAGAGCTATCGATACAGATGAACGTGAAGTATTTGAGAGACATCTGAATGCGAGCTCAAATGTTGTTACTCCTGTTGATCTGGTTTTATGGCCGGAGGATGTAGTGAATGTGAAGCAACCACTCTCAGATACGCCCGAGTACTTAGAGCTCCAGGTTTTAGCTCGTCAGCTAGATAGCTGGTTGATAGCTGGAATTTTCGAACGTGTGAGCATAACAGAGAATGCAAATGCTTCGATAGCTTTTTCACCTGATGGGGCTGAAATAGATCGTTATGACAAGGTCCGGTTAGTTCCATTTGGAGAGTACGTTCCTCTTAGGGGGTTTATTAAACATTTCGCTCCGAGTTATCTTCCGGTAAGGGACACCAAACCAGGAGTTGGCGAACCTAATTTGATTGTTGAAATTGATGGTGAGAAGGTGAATCTCGGTATAGCGATTTCATGGGAAATATTTTTCGAAGATAGGGCACGGAGCGCGATTTCAGGGGGAGGTGAAATTCTACTAAATCCGACGAATGGGTCTAGCTACTGGTTGACTATCCTACAATCCCAGCAGGTGGCATCTTCAAGACTTCGAGCAATGGAAACGGGAAGGTGGGTGCTTCAAGCAGCCCCTACTGGCTTTAGCGCAATTATCGATCCGAACGGTGATGTTGTTGAACGTTCATCAATCTCAGAAACTCGTGTCCTTCACGCAACCGTTGACCGCAGAAGCGGAAATACCCTAGCGACAAAGGCAGGGCCGCTACCAATGATCCTATTATCGGGTGGTGCCATCATCGGAGCAAACGTGTTCGCGAGAAGAAGGAACTAATCAACGTCAATTATCAATGTCGTGGGCCCAGAATTAGTAAGTTCTACATCCATGAATGCACGGAACTTCCCAGTCTCCACATGAATACCCTCAACATGAAGGCAATCAACAAGATAATCGATTAATGGTTCTGCTGCTTCTGCTGGGGCGGAAGCAACCCAGCTTGGACGACGGCCCTTTCGAGCATCGCCATAGAGGGTGAATTGAGAGACGATTAAGATCTGTGCATCGAGATCAAGGGTCGATAGGTTCATTTTCCCGCTACTATCTTCGAAAATTCTAAGATGAAGAAGCTTTTTTGCTAGTCGCTCAACAGTCTTTTCTGTATCAGAGTGGGTGACACCCACAAAGACACATAAGCCGTTACCAATCGAACCAACCGAATGCCCCTCCACAGTCACATCAGCTTTAGAAACACGTTGGACTAGAGCCCTCATGAGTTCTCCTTTTTAACGTGGTGAAACGAAGGACAGTACCACCATAATAAGTAAAGATCTTTCTTGAACATTTAATGCTAAAGAAACGCATTTTTGCCTCAATGTCCATACCCTTAAGGTTTCATATGGAAGAAAACGTCCTCGAGAATAATAATGCAAATACTTCAGTTGGCCATCTTAGGATCGCCATGCTTGCTTACCGTGGAAAACCTCATGTTGGCGGCCAAGGGGTATATGTCAGGGAAATGAGCAAGGCGCTAGTAGAACTGGGGCATTCGGTTGAAGTTTTTGGAGGGCCACCATATCCTGATCTCGACCCAAAAGTGCCGCTTCATGAGTTCCCAAGTTTGGAAATTTATAATGATTATTTCCCTGGGAGAATGCCAGGTATCTGGGAGATAAAGGACTTCCCAGACTTCGTGGAACTATGTTCGTATCTCACAGGGAATTTTTCAGAACCGTTTTCTTTTTCACTTCGCGCATATCGGGCATTAAAAGAACGAGAAGGGGATTTCGACCTAGTTATCGATAATGGTTCACTAGCATATGGAAACTTGCTGATTCAAAGAAAACTCAAACTTCCTATTCTCGGAGTAATTCATCATCCGATTACGGTGGACCGACAGCTAGAACTAGATAACGCTCGGACAATCGTTGAACGCTTCGGGAAACGACGATGGTATGCATTTACAAGAATGCAAACGAGGGTATGTAAAAGCATCCGCCGAATTATCACCGTCTCTGAGTCTTCTCGCGAAGACATCAGCAGGGATCACAAAGTCGACATTGACCGAATTCATGTTGTCCCCATAGGAATTGACACTGACTTCTTTGCCCCTCAACCAAGCATTGACAGAATCCCAGGACGAATCGTTTCAACTGCCAGCGCCGACGTTCCATTAAAAGGTCAGAGATATCTACTAGAAGCTTTAGCGAAAGTTAGAGAAAAGTATCCCAACGTCCACCTAGAACTCGTCGGAAAGCAACGCGAAGGAAGCACAACGGCTGAAACGCTGGAACAATTAGGGCTCAGTGACATAGTGAACTTTAATCAGGGAATCAGTTACAAAGAACTCGTTGACCTTCTGGCATCAGCATCAGTAGCCGTCGTGCCGTCCTTATATGAGGGTTTTTCTATCCCAGCTATTGAAGCCTTATCGTGCGGTGCTCCATTGATAGCAACAACAGGAGGAGCTCTCCCAGAAGTAGCAGGTCCTCACCTAGAAACATGTCTAGCTGTTCCGCCCGGAGACAGCGATGCGTTAGCGAAAGAAATCGAATACGCCTTTGAACACCCAGAAATCTGTCAAAAGATAGGTGAAGCCGGACGCCAGCGGGTAATAGAAAAATGGAGCTGGAGAGAATCCGCTATTACCACAGCGAATCATTGCCGTGAACTACTAGCGGTACATCAAACCCCCTAGGACACGACGTGCTTACCATTAATTTCGATCGACTAAAACTTGAAGAGGGACATATGGTTCTTGACCTTGGATGCGGATTCGGCCGACATGCATTTGAAGTACTTCGACGAGGAGCGAAAGTTGTAGCCTGCGATATGGCCCTGCATGAACTCCAAGAAGTCAGGGCAACTTACGCTGCTATGGCAGAGGTTGGGGAGATAGAAGAGACATCTGCAGCCTTCACGTCTGCTGGTGATGCTACACGCCTACCTTTTCACGACAACACGTTTGACCGGATAATAGCCAGCGAAGTTCTCGAGCATATCCATAACGATGAAGACGCATTGGATGAACTATACCGAGTACTTAAACCGCATGGAATCTTAGCAATTACCGTTCCCTCCTACTTGCCTGAAAAAATCTGCTGGGGATTATCTGATGAATACCATGCCCCAATAGAAGTTGGCGGGCATGTTCGAATTTATAAAAAACGAGAGTTGGAAACAAAAATCTCTGCAGCAGGGTTAGTTCCTATGGATTTCCATAGAGCTCATGCGTTGCATTCACCGTACTGGTGGATCAAATGTGTCGTGGGGACTAAAAATAACCAAAATCGACTTGTCAAAGCATACCTAAGGTTCCTCACATGGGATATCGTGAAACAACCAGCATCAACTCGATTCGCTGAAAAAATTTTACAACCCCTACTGGGTAAGAGCGCAATCATCTATGCTCAAAAGACTGCCAACGCTAACTAGGAAAAGATT
Source organism: Acidimicrobiaceae bacterium (assembly GCA_002720485.1). GTDB lineage: Bacteria > Actinomycetota > Acidimicrobiia > Acidimicrobiales > UBA8592 > UBA8592. The sequence goes on along the minus strand of PBIQ01000045.1, from coordinate 7,843 downwards.
TGCCCCCCACCAATCCTGCTGAAATTATAACTCGCGAGAAAATACGCCAAACTGGCGAATCCATTGCTGAATTACAGCTTTCATCAGGGATGATCCCCTGGTTCCCAAATGGGCATGCTGATCCTTGGAATCATATCGAAGCCGCAATGGCTTTAGACGTAGCCGAACTGCACGACGAAGCTCTTTCCGCTTATCAATGGCTAGCCAATATACAACTTGAGAATGGATCTTGGCACAACTATTACCTTGAAAATGAAATAGAACAAGACAAAATTGACACTAACTGTGTTGCGTATATTGCTACAGGGGTTCTACATCATTATCTTTTGTCCAAAGATACCGGGTTTTTGGAAACCATGTGGAAAGTCGTTGAACCAGCAATCGAATTTGTTCTTGACCTCCAGACTCCAAGAGGAGAAATAATTTGGGCCTGCCATTCTGATGGAACTCCTTGGTCATACGCTCTCACAACAGGGTCGTCAAGTATCTCTCACTCCTTACGGGCAGCGCTTGCAATTGCTGAACATCTTGGTGAAGACCGGCCGCAATGGCGAGATAAAGGGAACCGTCTAGTCCAAGTTCTTCGAAATACTCCCGAAGCTTTCGCTCCAAAGAACCGATGGGCCATGGATTGGTATTACCCTGTCCTAACCGGTGTCATTCAGGGAACAGAAGGACATGATCGCCTCGAATCGAAAAGAAATGAATTTGAGATTGCAGATAAAGGGATCAGATGTGTATCGGATAGACCATGGATAACTACGGCGGAAACTTGCGAATGTGCTATGGCATACATCGCTGTCGGTGAAAACGATCATGGCATCGAGCTGTTTACAAAAATTCAAAATTACAGGGATGAAAGGGGAAGATACCTTACGGGCGTTGTCTATCCGGAAAATGTTTCATTCCCTGAAAATGAGTATTCAACCTATTCAGCTGCTGCGGTGATACTCGCAGCTGACGCTATCTTAGGGATAACACCAGCAAAGAACATCTTTACTGATCATGGTTTCCTACCGTCGATAAGCGAATAGTAGCTAACTAAAGCTGGCTCTTTAATATTTGGAGTGCTTCGTCGGCATGTACGACCATATTTTTTTCATTCTTTATAACCCCCAGCAGCGTTTGATCCTGCCCTATTACATAGGTGGCTCGCTGATTAGGAAGCGGCCCTCGACGTTTGGCGCCTAGAATCGAAGCGATTTTCTTGTCTGGGTCAGATAGAAGTTTAAATCCTAAGTTATTTTGTCTATCGAATTCTTTTTGCCGATCCACCGGATCGGTACTGATTCCTACTCGTTGGGCTCCGAGTTCTGCAAACTCAGCCGCTAAGTCACGGAAATAACAGCTTTCCTTCGTTCATCCAGGCGTCATCGCTTTGGGGTAGAAATATAAAACCAGAGGGCCATTCTCAATCAAAGACCTTAAGGTCACTGCTTCACCACTTTGATCAAGCCCTTCAAAATCAGGAACTCTGTCACCTTTTTTCATTCGTCCTCTTCTTTACAATTACAAGTTCATCTGAAGACTACCATCGAAAGTTCATCCTCAGGAAATTCGACGAAGTATGCGAAGTGAGCCTTGGGCTATTTCTTCTACCCAATTCCCACTTTGCATAGCGGGTAAATAAATACACTCATAGGGTGGCCTCCCACCATCTTTTGGGTCGGGGAAAACATCATGTATAGCGAGAAAACCATCTTGCTTTACCTTTGGAACCCACCAGGAATAATCATCTCTAGCTGGCTGGACCCCGTGGCCACCATCAATAAATAGGAACGCGAGAGGTGTTTCCCAATGTTTCGCTACGTTGACCGAGTCACCGACAATTGCCACCACTACATGTTCTAGACCAGCATCGTGGATGACTCTGCGGAAAATCGGTAAGGTATCTAATTTTCCTGTTGCAGAGTCAATTAAGTCTGGTTCGTGATGCTCCCAGCCTGCTTGGTTTTCTTCGGAACCGCGGTGGTGGTCTAAAGCATAAAGAATACGTCCTTGTTCTTCAGCTGCAGTTCCGAGATATACGGCAGATTTTCCACAATAGCTTCCTACTTCGAGTAACGGACCTTGAACTTCTAGTCTGGATGCAGCTTCGTACAGCACGTCTCCCTCGTCGGGGGGCAGGAAACCTCGGGTATTTTGCGCATACTCGCGCCTATCAGCTTTCATATGAGCAAGATTACTGGAGTTTGTGGTGTTTCTTTTAACTCTTAGTAGTTAAGTCAATCTTTTTTGAGTTTGTGTTGAAAAGATACCGATCCAAAATAATGAACTTTAAGATCCAGAGGGAACCGTATGCAGATAGATTTGCACAATTGACTACGACCCAAGAGTCCCATATTCGGTTCGCAAGAAAGACAAATAAAGTCGAAAGGCCTAGCCCTGAGAATGCGATTATCCAATATGGGGCGATTTCTCTCTTGAAATCATGCGGTCCTGATTTCCTCCATACCCAATATCTATTCATCAAATAATTGGGGATAGTTGAGAGAGTAACACTAAGAAAGTTACTGAGAGCCGCATCTAAACCCATAGTCTGAAAGAAGAGATACAGGAGCGACTGTCCGATTACGACACTAATGACAGAGACCAGAAGATACCGGAAAATTTTTCTGTTAATTGTTCGGACAACCATGTATGTAGGAACGTCTAGCGGGGTTAGACGATCGTGTACCGGTATATGTTGGTTTCACGAGCAACAAATCCAAGTCGTTGGTATAGGCGATTTGCCGCCTCTCGGGAAGGGCGTGACGTTAAATCGATAGTTTTTGCACCTGCTTGTTCGGCCATCTGAATAGCGTATTCATTTAAAGCCTGTCCAATACCCATACCTCGAGCTTCAGTATCTACGACAACATCCTCTATCCAAGCACGAACGCCCGTGGGAATACGAAATAACACTAAGGTCATCGAACCGAGAATATCTCCCTTATCGTCTTCGGCAATTAAAACTGTTGCGGAATCAGATCTGATAATTTCAGCAAGTTCGTCTGCAGTTGGAGCAGGACTAGAGGAGGAAAGCTGGGGAGTTAACCTCTGGTATGCCGCTACTAACTTCTCATCTGCGACCTCAGCTACCCGTATTGTGACCATGCTTCATCGTATCCAAATGACATCAATATGAGCTACAACGTATTTCTACACACTAGAAATCTCTACGAATAGAATTCAAGTCTGGCTGGCTATAGTCTCAAAGCCATGTTGGATAACTTAACCATCTGGGAAAAACATCCAAATAGTACCGGAGGGGTGCTTATCGCTGCCTTTGAAGGGTGGAACGACGCAGGAAATGCATCAAGTTGGGCAATAAGACATTTACGTGAAAATTTCAATGCCGAACCATTTGCGCATATAGATGCAGAACAATTTTATGATTTTTCAGAAACCCGACCACTCGTTCATTTAGAGAAAGATGGCCGCCAATTGGATTGGCCGATAACACAATTCAGTACGAGTTCTGAACAAAACATTCTTCTACTCGAAGGCATAGAACCTCATTTACAGTGGAAGACATTTGTTCAGGAAATTACGTCAATAGCGACCAGCCTTGAGGTTTCTATGGTGATTACCCTTGGATCCTTGCTTACAGAAGTCCCGCATACACGACCTGTGATGATCTATGGATTCTGCGAAGATGCAGAGACGAGCTCTAGACTCAATCTTCAAAAGTCAATGTATGAAGGCCCGACAGGCATTATCGGTGTCCTCAATCAAAACATCCAAGAAGCCGGAATTCCTGCAATTTCATTATGGGCTACCGTTCCTAACTATGTTTCGGGGGCTGCGTCTCCCAAAGCAACGCTCGCCCTCGTGAATCGATTAAACGAGATCCTTCCTGAGGCATCGCTTACAACAGAACTTGAAATAGCTTCTGCATCGTATGAAAGGCAAGTCGATCAGCTAATCGAAGATGATGAGGAGATGCGGGCTTATGTCACGGACTTAGAATACCGATACGATCAGGGAGAGTTTGACGCTGACCCTGCATCGGGATTTGGTGACCGAGTTGAACGGTGGCTACACGACGGGGCAAACCCTGATGAGGGATAGACCGTAGGTCAATCTTTAGTTATTATCTTCAGGACTTTTCCACGCAGGTCTCCTCGGCGTATCGAATTGCACTTCAATCGGTTCATCACGCACCGCCTTGAATGCTTGTTCAACCCAATTTCCTGAACCTGCCAAAGGCTCAGGAAGAGAACTTTGAGAAAAGAAACCGACATCATCACATTCCAGAGGGTGGGGCTTTAATGTTCCTCCAACAACTTTGCATTGAAACACGATCGAGTACAGAGGCATCCTTGTGAATCCGCCTCGGACACCGTCGAGAATAGAAATAATTCGAACAGCTTCAACTTCCATACCGGTTTCCTCTAGTACTTCTTTTTCAGCTATTTCTGCAGCCGAATACCCAACGTCAGCAAAACCTGTGGGAAATAACCAAACTCCAGAATCTGATCTCTGGATGAGAAGAAGTTCCCCATCGTCATTTCCGACGACAGCTCCTATAGCGACCTTCGGAGTCACATAGCCAGCTGTCCCCTCTCCAATAGAACGCATCCATTCTTCTACCTTCTGATCCGGTTGAACTGAACTAGAAATGTGTGACTGTATGTCAGCTGCAACATTGAGAACCTCTTCGTAGCGTTCCCGCTCGTAGAGATTTTCAGTGAATGCAAGACCAGTTCTCGCAATACCAGCAAGAGCTTCACTCCATCGAACAAGATTCTGCTCATCTGTCATTTGATTTCCTTTGCATCACTGTTGAGATCTCAATTGCATGCCGAACAGCTTCTCGAACTTCTTCAGCATGGGTTTGGTCGATAATTTTCTTTCCTTCATTATCCAAAACATAAAATGAGTCCACAACATCAGAGCCAAGAGTCTGAACTTTCGCACTGAGAATATTTAGGTCAAGTGAACTAAGTGCGCGAGTGACCTGATAGAGCAAACCCATACCATTCGGGGCAGAGACTTCCACCACCGTTGCTGTCGAAGAAGTTTCATTGTCTATCTTCACGTCAGTTCCAACTACTCTGTCAGGAAAGTTTTGAGATGACTGCAGATAGTAGGTCTTCATTCTCTCTGAAAGACGAGCGGCAATAGCTACACGACCACGGACCGAATCCTGAACGAAAACACAGACCGAATCCCAGTCGATCTCCCGGGTCGTGCTCGGGGAGACGCGAAACACGGCGAGTACCATTCCGAAATCGGTATGAGCGACTGCTTCTAATACATCAAGGCCACATAGAGATAGAGCTCCGGCTACCCGCCCAAAGACACCAGGGCGGTCTATCTCCATAATTGTGAGAGTATCAGCGTTACCTTCAACGCGGATCATGCCTCGGCGCATCATCTTCAACTGCTCTTCAGTTGGGAATGTCCTCTCCATTATGCTTCCTTCGCCGCCTTTGAGATACGCCGACGTTCTGCCTGCTAAATCGTGGACAAGACCGGCTTTCCAAGTGCTCCAAGCAGCTGGTCCGGTTGCTATGGAATCAGCTTCTGTAAGGGCGTGAAGAAGCTCCACTCTTTGAACGGTTTGAAGTGAAGTCGCAACAGTTTGGATTGTGTCAAAATCATCAAGGTCTCTTCGGGTTGCAATATCTGGGAGTAGAAGATGGTGTTCACACATTTGAACAAGCGTTTCTACATCTACTGGTGAAAATCCCATACGCAATCCGATAACTTTGATCAGTTCAATACCTATTTCCGTGTGATCACCTGGATAAGGCTTTCCAATGTCATGGAGGAGTGCGCCGATTACGAGGAGGTCAGGCCGTTCAACACGATCTTGTAATTTGGCTGCCTCAGCAGCTGTTTCAAGCAAATGACGGTCAACGGTGAAACGATGATAGGCGTTGCGCTGAGGGCGACTTCTTGATGGTTGCCATTCCGGGAGGAAAGGAACAAATAGATTAAGTTCATCGAGCGTCTCTACTACTGGTATTGCGTCATGGCCGGTCAGCAGTAATTCCACGAATAAATCACGTATTTCAGCTGTCCATGGATCTGGAACCTCTAACCGCACATTTCGGAGTTGCTTTATTACTTCTGGAGAAAACCGTTCTTGATTCTTGGCGGTAGTGACTGAAATTCGTAAAACTGTCTCCGCAGAAAAATCCGCATCGGCTTCATAACTCGTTGAAACAGATTTTCTTCTTCCGGTTAATGTATCCCCGACTTTCTTTCCAAAATTCCACAGACCAAATAAACCCGCATTATGTATTGCGTAGCAAAGTTCATCTGTGTTCCACGCGATACGTCTCGCAGCTGATGCAACATCTGCCATTAAGATATCAGCGTCTTCATATCCCAATGCTTCTGAAACAGCATCTTGCTGTTCTAGAAGAAGCTTATCACTCGACCGTTTGGCACTTCTGTGGAGTTCTACACGAGCTCGAAGAATAACTTCATATGACTCTTGCAACTGGTTGCGCTCTACTTCTAGAGGTCCCTGACCACTTTGGTCCGCCCAACCGATAGCGTGGACATCTCTGAGCCCTCCCCTTCCTTCCTTCAGTTCAGGTTCGAGCATGAATGCGACTTCACCTTTGACACGATGACGTTCTTGAATAGAGGAAGCAAGTTTCGGCAACCATGAACGAGCGTTATTCTTCCATTGTGAAAGGGCAAGAGAAGAAAGTTCTTCAGCGAGGTCTTTGGAACCAGCAATACGGCGGCATGATAAAAGCGCCGTAGCAGTGTCAAGGTTCGCTGTAGCAAGGTCTAATGTCTCTTCTATGGTTCGAACTGCATGGCCGAGTTTCTCTCCTTGATCCCATATGGGATACCAGATAGCTTCAGCGACCGCGTCAATGTCTTCAGCTTTGCGGTGAAGTAACAACACATCAAGGTCTGACAGTGGTGATAAATCTTTTCGTCCATAGCCTCCAACAGCAAGAAGAGCGATATCTGATCGGTCACCGACAGTGTTATTGAAAAGATTTTCTAGCCAATGGTCGGCGAAATCACTGAGTTGTCTGGTAAATTGCGACCCGCGTATGGTTCGGTCTTGAAGAAGATTCTGTCTTGCAAGAACAATGGACATACATTCACCGTATTCCACTTAAACCATTTTGGGAACATTCTTAATTGGCGGGGGCTACTCCCCCGCCAATTAACTGATCATTTAAATTTCTTTTTATAAGTTATAGGCGGTCTCTGCGTGTTGTGACTGATCAAGTCCTGCTTCTTCATCTTCTTCAGATACGCGTAGACCAATCGTTGCGTCAAGGACTTTTGCGATAACGAATGTGACGATGAAAGAGAACGCTATGACCGACCCCATCGCTGCTAGTTGGTCGATGAAGAGCTCACCGCCGCCAAAGAAAACTCCATCTTGGAATCCACCGGGCTCGCTATTAATAGCTGAGTTATCTGCGAATAAGCCGAGGAGGAGTCCACCGATGATGCCGCCGCCGCCGTGAACGCCGACTACGTCAAGTGAGTCGTCGTATCCGAGCTTATTTTTCAATCCGATGAGGAAATAGCACCCTACTCCTGCGACGAGGCCGAAGATAATGCTTGATAGGCCACCCACATAGCCGGCTGCTGGAGTTATTGCTACCAGTGCGGCTACGACACCGGAGCAAGCACCGAGGGTCGTTGCTTTTCCGTCACGGTACCATTCGATGAGCATCCACCCGATCATTCCGGCAGCTGCAGCGACAAAGGTGTTAAGCAACGCTTGAACAGCTGCACCATTCGCTGCTTGAGCAGATCCTGCGTTGAAGCCGAACCATCCGAACCAAAGAATTCCTGTTCCCAGCATGACAAGGGGAAGATTATGTGGGGGTGATGATTCACTAGGCCATCCTTTGCGTTTACCAAGTAC
>PBIQ01000044.1 GCA_002720485.1 Acidimicrobiaceae bacterium | reverse complement strand
TCTATCCTCAGACCAGACATGTTGAGCGAGTAACGGTTATCGGCGATAGACACTTTTAAACAGACCACTGATACTTACTTAACCAGACGCAGAATATTGGCTAAGCCTGACGATCATCTCTGTTAACAAAATCAGGGCTAGGGAGTATGCTATGACTCATGGAGTCACAGCCTCAAAAGACGCATGTCATTGGGACATGGGTTGGGGCGCGTGAAGCTTACCGTTCGAAGCTCCTTCGTCAGGCGCTCTTTGATGGGAGCGTAGTAATGGACGATGTGCTTATCAATCTTCACGGAGAGGAGCATCGTGATCGGCGACGTATAGAGAATCCATTGTTTCGTCGGGATGTCCAGCTGGAGTATGAGCGTGAAGAATTTCCGCTGATTCTTCGTGAAGCCCTAGCTCCCCATCTGGAAAGTGGACGGTGTGAGTTAATGTCGTTCTCTCACCAGATAATGCTTAGCTTAAGTTGTGTAAATGCTGGAATTGACCGAGAGATCGGAAATCAGGAAGAATCGAATCGGCTAATAGAACTGCTCGCCGAGTTCATTGAGGGAGCGCGGATACGCCACTATCAGGGTGACCGCGACAAGAAGGTTTCTGAGATTGCTGCTGCGGTTTCTTCATTCGAAGATGAATTTGTGCGACCTTCCGTCGAGAGAAGACAAGCGATTCTTAAGGGTGGCGGAGCGTTACCGCGGGATGTATTAGCTGTTCTAGTGGCTAATACGGAACTTTCAATACCTGTAATGGGTCGCGAAGTGGCGTTTTTCCTTACCGCCGGAGCTTCAACCAGCGCTGTCGCCCTGACCAATACGATTCACAACCTAATGTTGTGGCTCGAAAGTCATCCGGAAGGCAGAGAACGATTAATCCAAGACCCATCTTTTGTCCGGCGGTGCATCTTGGAAACGCTACGCCTCTCGCCGATAAGTCCGATTGGAGGACGCCGGGCCACCGATGATTTTCAACTCACAGACGGTACAAAAATATGTTCTGGAGATCGCGTAGATATCGACATCGAAGCTGCGAACAGAGATAAATCTATATTTGGTAGCACGGCTGATGAGTTTGACCCTGATCGCCTATTGCCGGAGGATGTGCCCAGGCACGGGTTTAGTTTTGGTCACGGAATGCACCATTGCATTGGTTCAGAATTAGCTGGAGGCGTTGATCCCGATCCGGATGAAGGCTTTAATCAGCGCCTGTTTGGGCTAGTTGGAGTCGTCGTCCATAAGTTGATTCACCATAGTGTGCGCCTAGACCCAGATGACCCTCCTGTTGTGGAAACAACTACAGCACGAAAGGCTTACCGAAAATTCCCAGTCTTGCTGGATCCGGTGGAATGATAGAAAAGTAACTTCCGAGAAGATTACTAGAACGCCAAAAGCGCAATGAATACCCAAATGCTTTCGGCAAAGTACCTAACATTGCTCCGTTTGTCATAGGCAGATTCACTTATTATCATTACCTTAGTATCAGTTAAGGATTTAGATGAATATAGAGCCACTAAGTGAACATATCGGTGCTGAAATTTCAGGCATTCAGCTAGATGATTTAGATCAAGATGAAGTAGCTACTATTAAGCAGGCATGGCTTGAACATAAAGTTCTCGTTTTTAGAGATCAGCAGATTTCCACTGAAGCCCACATTGCGTTCGGAAAGAATTTTGGTGAGCTGGAAATCCACCCTTTCGCAGACAATCTCGAAGATCACCCTGAAATTATCGTATTAGAAGCCGGAGGGGATTCGCCGAGACAGAATTACAACGCTGCAAAGGACTTCCACATAGACGTCTCATTTCGCGAGAAGCCACCTATGGGGTCAATCCTTAGAGGAAAAGTAATACCAGAAAAGGGTGGGGACACTCTATTCTCTAATGCTGCAGCGGCCTACGAGAAGCTTGAACCCGAGATAAAAGCCCGCGTCGATGACCTATTTGCCGTTAACGATTACACGAAAATGTTTGGCCCTTCAACGCGATTTAACAGCGAAGAAAGCCATGAAGAAAACATTAAGGAATATCCTCCCGTTCTCCATCCGGTTATTCGCACCCACCCAGAAACCGGAAAGCCATCTATCTTTACCAATAACTTTTTCACCTCACACATCGAAGGCGTCGAAAACGAAGAGAGCGACTACCTACTAAGAGAACTAGCTGAGGCGATTCGTGATCCCAGTATCCAATTTAGGGTCCAGTGGGAACCGGAAACTTTTGTCATGTGGGACAACAGGTGCGTCCACCACGTAGCAACAGACGATTTCCTCCCCTTGTTTCGAAGAATGGAACGAGTGACGATATCTGGTGACCGGCCATTCTAGAAACTAAAAATTAATTAGCGTGCTGCTGGCATCCATTTCTTACCAGCGGTCTCATCAATTCTTTCCATCAATACTTCACCGATAGAATCGACTAGGTCGATAAGCCTTGTCGTTTTCTCCTCGCCGAAATATTGCCAAGCTGGTGCAGTAGCCTCGTCTAGCCTCGTCTCGAGCATTAGCCGGTGTTTGATACCCGCATCAGTAACCTTTCCATCTTCAGCGAATCCGCGCTGCTCTAACGTGAAGTAAGCTTTTTCTAGCATCGTATCGTCTGCTCCGCGGCTACGAGGCAACCAATCGTCGTCGTAGTCCCTCCACGCACCATCAAGAACCCCCGATTCTGTCCCAGAAAGCCCATCTGCGATTTGAATAGCCCAATGGGTATCCCCTCGCCACTCCCGAATGCAGTTAATGGCAAGCCAGGCATTCAGTAGGGGTTCATCAGGCCTGCGATGACGCAACTGAGAAGCAAACATTATCCGGCCAGAGATTGGAAGTGATTCTGCGGCCTCCCATAAATCACCAGCCATTGAACTCAACTCTCCACAAATATCGGGCACATATTTTTGCAATCCATGTAAGACAGCTTCATCTCTGATCCACATAGCATCTTCGACTGTGCCAACCAGTGAGAGATGGTCGTAGCTTGCTTTTATGAAATCTGGGTGAATGGAATGATAGGCTGCAGCCACAATATCTGGGCCCGCTTTACCTAGAAGCCCCGCTCGAGTGGTCACGTAATACCCGAAACCATTTGGCACTCCTAAAGCCGCATAGCGCTCTATCCCGTGTGGCTCCCAATAGACCCACCCCACTAGACGGTGTGAAATAAAAGCAGCACGCTTACTCAGCGAGACCCAATCGTTCAAAATCATATCCTCCTCAAGGAACAAAGGAGCACGGATACCATGTCCCTCTGTAAAAGTTAGATAGTACTGCAGAACTATTACAACAACTCATTGAAAAGTGCCCTCGTCGACTATTGCTGCAAAGGCTGCCTACAATGTAGAGTTGACAATAGGGGGAGTTATGACGCAAATACTTGGCCAATATTGCATCAATGTTCGAGATATCGATAAGACACTCGAATTCTGGGAAGGAGTTTGCGAGCTTCCTTTGCAACACCGGACTGAAATTCCAGGAGTGCTTGAAGCAGTTTTGCAGGCTGAACAGGGGGGTTCTCGAATCCAGCTGGCCGAGCATCTCGACAATGAAGATCCCATAGATATGGGTACAGCTATGTGGAAGATTTATGTCAATACATCCGATTGTCAGCGGATCTATGATCGAGCAATTGCCGCTGGATGTGAATCGGTAACTGAACCGGTGAAATTAGACCGATGGCCAGTCACTGTTGCTTTCGTAAAAGATTTCGATGGCTATCTTATTGAATTCGTCGAGCACCATGAAGGAACACGGCCAGGAGTGCCAGACCCTAAAAAGAATTCTGACACCTAGCGAAGAAACGAAAATCTGAAAGGAAACTATGACGGATTCGATTACACAACCTAGAGCGAGTTTTACTTCATTCCAGGATTCAACGAAGGAAGACTGGGATCTGATCATGTCTCAGCGTGGAGCCCTAACAGCTTCGTTGCCTTCCCGAGTGCTCCAACAGTTGGAATTACTTCGGAACGATTATGGAGGCTTCCCTGTCGATAGGCTCGAGCATAGTGTTCAGACTGCTACCCGCGCTGAGCGGGATGGGAGGGATGATGAATATATTGTTTGTGCCCTCATTCATGATGTTGGAGATATCCTCACGCCCCATAATCATCCTGATCTTGCTGCAGCGATTCTTAAGCCTTTTGTTTCAGAAGCCAACCATTGGATGGTTCAACATCATGGAATTTGTCAAGGCTACTACTTCTGGCATTATTTAGGAGGAGATCGCAATGCTAGAGATGAGTTTGATGGGCATGAACACTATGACCACTGTGAAGAATTTTGCGCTCTCTACGATGCTCCAGCGTTTGATCCTTCCTATAAATCAAATCCGTTAGAGTATTACGTTCCTTTGCTTGAAGACTTTTTTACATCTAACCCATAAGAAGTCAACGTTTGCGCTGAAGCGCTGAGAGAAGACAACGCCTCCGATGCTAGTCAATCGAATCATTTTAGATCATTTGCAGAAGGCTGCTAGTTGGTAGCTAGCAGTCATCCCACATCAACCCAGAAGCGGTTCTTGGGGTGCTGACGACTCCATTATCTACTCTAGAGATCGTCAAGGTATAGGGAGCCCCATTTCCCCAGAGAGTTACCCAAACGTTTTGACCATGGAATTCCTGAGACGTAAACGTTTCCTCGGTGCTACTTCCGGAAATTGTGTGAGTTTTTGAAACCCATAGGGATGACGGCGGATTTCCGGAACCGACATTGGCTCGGACGTCAAGCTTTACTTGCCATGAGTCAGGTGCGCTGTCAGGGTTACTCCAGTCAAACTCAACATCTGAACATGACAGCGTGGTTTGAGTGATCGTCACTGGGGTATAGCTCGATCCTGGTGTTGGGGTCGGCGCAGGTGCAGATGGTGTCGGTGTTGGATTAGAACCTGGCGGAGATGATGAGGGATCATCAGGAACACCTGCCGTACTTAATCCTCTACTTTCTAGTTCTTCAAGGTGGACAGCTCGTGTCCCTGAGCCGTAAAATCCATCTGCTGTTATTCCCAAGACTTCTTGTAGGGCAATCGTTTTTTGGCTTTGCCCCCAGGTGTAGGTGTCGATCAAAATCGTGACAATTTCATTTTCCGCTTCCGGCGTTGGTGCAGGTTCGTCATCAGGAGTCGATTCGGGCTCTGGCGTAGCTACCGGTTCTTCTGTGGGCCTTGTAGTCGGAGTTGGCTCAACTGGTACAGGTGTATCTTCAGGTACTTGGGTTGCTATCGGCGTTTCTGTGGGTTCATCTTCTATAAGGACAACATCATCTGCTCCTAGTGGTCTATCTGTGAGAGCCTCATCATCACATGAGTCACCCCCACAGGCATAGGAAGCTAAAAGAAGCAGGGCCAACAATCCTGTTAAGGCTTTTTTGCGGGGAAATGACACAGAAATACTTTAGAACATTTCAAATCAGAAGTGCGTGCAGGTAGCGGTCTTTCTTCCCTAGAAGTTTAAGCAGGCACGGACCTAGAAAATTGACTGAGATTTTCCTTCTATCTAAGCTGATCATCGTCTCTATCAGGTAGGTGGTTTTTATGGGAGTTGAAGGTTTACGTTTTGTTATTACTGGTGGCGCAGCTGGTATTGGTGAATCCACAGCGCAAGTAGCTGCAAGTAAAGGAGCTAGCGTTGTCATAGCTGATATCACAGATGAAGCTGGCGAAGCCGTGGCAGCTGGGATCCGTGATAATGGTGGGAAAGCTCATTATGTCCATTGTGATGTGACTTCGCCGGAGGATGTTCAGGCGCTCATGGAAGAAGCAGCGAATAAATTTGGGGGTATTGATGTTATGCACAACAATGCTGGAATCCATGAAACAGGAATTGCCGATCCCGCTAACTGCAACCTTGAAAATATGACAGTCGAGACCTTCCGAAAGGTTCTTGAGGTGAATGCCATCGGGCCGTGGCTTTGCTCGAAGTACGCGTTGCCCTATTTAAAGGAAAGCGAGCTTCCATCGATCATTAATGCTGGGTCTGTTGGTTCAGTTTCCGCATATCCACTGTGTATTGCGTATGGAACCTCGAAGGGCGGCATCCGGCTTCAGACGCAAAATCTTGCTGTGGATCTGGCGAAGTTCGGAATTCGAGTGAATTGCTACGGTCCTACGGCTATCGCTACAGCTATGGTTACCGAATTTGTGAAACAAGCTGAAGATCCAGTGGCTTTTGAGAAGAGTATGACTGGGAAGGGGTTGATCCCGCGGCTTGGATACCCCGAAGAAGTAGCTGAACTTGTCTGTTTCTTAGCGAGTCCAGAAGCTGGTTTTATTAACGGTGCTTACATTCCTATTGATGGCGGACAGCTCGCGTGGCATGGGCATATCGATGAGCTTAATCTCTAAAAGTGTCTGCTGGATGAGCAACAGAGCATGAACGATGATATATATGTCCATGGGCACCATGAGTCCGTTCTCCGGTCGCATACATGGAGGACCGTTGAGAATTCAGCAAAATACCTAGAAGTCCACCTGCACCCACAAGCCTGTCTTCTCGATGTCGGGTGTGGCCCAGGAACCATAACGATTGATTTAGCCAGACGACTGGCAGAAGGAACTGTTCTCGGTATCGACGTATCTGATGAAATCATTCAAAAGGCACAAATTACCTCTAAAGAATCCGGTGTAGGCAATTGTTCTTTCGATACAGGTGATACGTACGATTTGGATTTCGAAGATAACACTTTCGACATTGTTCACGCCCATCAACTTCTTCAGCACCTAACTGACCCTGTAGCAGCTATTAGGGAAATGCGAAGAGTGGTTCGCCCTGGAGGGATCGTTGCGTTGCGCGACGCCGACTATGGGGGAATGATTTGGGCTCCGACAGATCCCAAACTCGATGTTTGGATGGACCTCTATCAGCGAATGACGAGAGAAAATAAGGTTGTGGCAAATGCTGGGCGTTATCTTTTCTCTTGGGCTACGCAAGTTTCTTTTTCTTCTGTTGATGCATCTAGTTCCACATGGACATTCTCCACTGATGAAACGAGGCAATGGTGGGGTGGATTATGGGCGGAACGAATTCAGAAGTCTACTTTCGCTGACCAGATTTTCGAACACGACTTGGGTAGTCAAGACCTTCTAGACGAGCTGTCGGCAGCTTTTAAAAGATGGGCAGACAAACCAGATGGTTTCTTCCTTGTCCCCCATGGTGAAGTAATCGCAATCAAATGACGGCAACCAGTTTTAGCCGAATTTTGTTATCCTGCACCTGACATAGTCTGGTTAGTGCTCTACATTTGTGGGAACAAGGGGGCAGTATGACTATTGGTTGGTTCATTGACGATATCCCGTCTAAATCTTTTCCTATCTATACGAGAGGGAATGTAGGCGAAGTTTTCCCTGATCCTGTTTCACCATTAACTGCAGATCACACTTGGCATGGTGCAGGAGATGTCGGAGTGCGGGACTTTATGTATCGTTTCACGATTGATCCCGATGAGGTTGATCCAGACAATAATTTGATGTTTGAGATCTTCGGTGGATATATGTATCTCAATTTGAGTGTGGCCAGACTTATGGGGGCACGATCTTCAGGGATGACTCCAGAGATGGTTGATATGGGATTTTTCGGCAGTTCATCGGCCTTGCCCCCGTACCAGCCTCGCCCAAAAGACCAAGACGAGCAGATAACGGCTCGGGTCGACGGCTTGATGTTTGCATGGATGACCGCTACTGAATTTCCTAAGGTAGAAACGTTAACCGAAACCGTGGAATCAGTTGTAGCGAACCGTCCAATCTTAGCATCTGTAGATGATATGACGCTTGTGCAGAGAACGCGAGATATGATGCCGCTTTTCGCAGAAATATTCTCAGCTCATAGTGAAGCTAGCGCTGCTGCGTCAGTGACGATGGGAGCGATCACAGGACTTGCCCTAGGACTAGGAAAACCAGGCTTAGATTTACGAATTGCTGGAGGTTTAGGAGGCGTTGCTTCTGCCGCCCCGAGCTTTGCCATGTGGCAAATTAGCCGGATCGTACGGAACTCTTCAGCCCTTACTCAGGAATTTGAAGCTGGCCTCAATGGGCTTGAGGATCGACTATTTGCACTTCAAGATGAAAAGTTCAATACTGCGTTCCGCAGTCTTTTAAAAGATTACGGGTCACGAGGCCCTAATGAGTGGGAATTGCGTTCTCAGACATGGGAAACTAACCCTGAGCTTGTGCTTACCCTCATTGACCGTATGCGTCTAGCTGAAGATGATCAAGACCCCCAAATACGCCATCGAGAAGCACAAGAAAAGTCTTCTTCCGCTCTTTCGGAGCTTCGAAGTATGGTCTCTGGGGATGAAACTTCGGCTGGAACCCTTGAGATTGCAGTTACGTCAAGTTCGGTATTTATTCCAGCGAGAGAAAATGCAAAGACAGCTATTGTGAAAGTCGTTCATGAAGTCCGCTTGGCTGCCCTTGAACTTGGGAGACGCCTTGCCGAGGATGGGCGGCTCGAACAGCCGCAACATATTTTCATGGTGCAGGATAAGGAACTTGAGGAAGCCATCGCAGGAAACATGACCAAAGTAGCATCTGATCGTGAGGAACAATATTTGGAACTATTTAAACTCACTCCCCCATTTTGGTTTAACGGCGATGTTCCGCCGGAAGAAATGTGGCAGTCAACAAAGGCCACCTACCCTGAACGGAAAGTTGTTCAGGGCATGGGGGGAAGTGCCGGAATTGCAATTGGTAAAGCTCGCGTGATCACTGACCCATCTGATCCTAAAGGTTTAGAACCCGGTGATATCCTTGTTGCTCCTATAACGGATCCTGCTTGGACACCGTTATTTGTTCCTGCGGCAGGGGTTGTCGTTGACGTAGGCGCAACGATGAGCCACGCGGTAATCGTCAGCCGCGAATTAGGTATCCCATGCGTTGTGTCAGCAACTGGAGCTACTAGCCGGATACCTGATGGGGCTGAAATTAGAGTAAATGGTGATACAGGAACGGTAACGATACTGTCTTAAGGAAACCCTATGAGCAGTTAGGGGCCCATTCAGCTTCAAGGTAACTGTTTTCTACCAGCCATGAAATAGTGTCTGTTAGAGTCTCTTCAATAGGCCTCCATGAACCAATCCCGCTATCCGCTAGTAGAGATTCGTCATCGCCTGGGACGATACCTAGCATGATCTCCACTGCTTCAGCATCCACCATTTGTTCAAGTGCTTCACGTGGGGTTGGTAGAAGGGCACGATCGCGGCCAGTGACTTCAGAGATGACTGCGTGGAATTCCTCCCAGTCCATAAAGGTTCCCCCAGCCACATACCGCTTTGGCCCTGTTTCAGGAGTAAGTATCCCTACTATTGCTTCTGATAAATCTCTGACGTCAACGAGACACCATCCTCCGCTTGCTAGGCTCATCATGATTTCGCTTTGCAAAGTTGGAGCAAGATTGGCAGCAAGCACATTCAGTCCAAGATCAAGAGGCCCAGTGACCCCAGTTGGGTAGACAATTTTGACAGGGGCCCCATCAGCTTGCATTGACCTAGCATGTTCTTCAGCTATCGCTTTTGAAGCATTATATGGGTTTCCCCCTCCATGTACCGGATCATCGCCTGAAAGCAGGTCTCCGCTTGGTGGAAAAATCACTGACATTGTTGACACATGAATTATCGGATCACAACCCTGCTGATGAGCAGTATCTAGTATGAGTTGAGCAGCCGGACCATTTACTGCAAGTGCCTGATCCATCAGTGCAGGATCTAAACTCGTGAACGCAGCTGCGTGAATACACGCATTGCATCCTTCAAGAGATGCTTGAACCGCCGCTGGATCTGTCATGTCGCCAACGACGTAATCAACTTCTGCATCAATGCCTTGAAGCTCCAGCATTCTTTCTAGCTTTGCCTCATTGCGGACCAGAAGTCGTACTTGATGCCCTGCGGATGTAAGCGCTTTTAACAGGTGCCCGCCAATAAAGCCTGTCCCACCGGTAAGCATAACTTTCATAACTCCACCTCATCTCAAATCAGTATTCTGAGATTAGCCGGTCAGAACACTGTTGTCGCTTTTCCGTATCTAGCAGCGATAGGTAATCATTTCGTAAGATGAGAGTGTGGAACAATTCGAAGATTTCTATAGAGGATTCAAAGATGGGGCTATAGACCCAGATGATTATTGGCCGTTATGGCGAAATGTTTGGGATTCCTGTGAGGACTTTACTTCCTTTTTCGAAGGAGACATCGCAAAGCGTGACCATATCCTCGGGGCGATTTTCTCAGAACATGTCCATCTTCGTTCTGCCTTTATGACTCCAGAGGAGAACGTTAAACTCCTCTCTCTTGCAGGGCATGTCAATATTTTTAGAGGAGGCCAGCAAGCAAATATAGCAGGATGGTTATGGACCCTTGACCGTGAATACGCTGAACAGCGCGCCCGATCTGGAGCTACCGATAACCGGCCTCTCCTTGCAGTCGTTTCATCTCTCCCATCATCAGCGATACTCGCCTATATAGAAAAAGATGGGATCTCCGAACTAATTGTCGATCCTCTTACAATCACCATCGAAACAGGAGACTATGGAAATATCATATTTGAACGCCTCTGAAGATTCGTTGAAGTATGCTGTAGCGTGTTTTCTTTTCAAAGGCTTAAACTTCTTTTCACGTTCACGTTAATAGCTACTTTATGCACTAGTTGCATTAAAGCTGATTTCTCCATTGTTGTGAATGCCGATGGTAATGGTTCAATCGAGGGAAGTATGGCAATTAGCAAGAAGCTAGGAGAGGTATTCGGGGAAGAATCAGGAGATACCGAAACTTTCGATTGTGAAACTGCCTTTGAGGGGGAAGACACTGGATTAAATTTCTTTGAAGACATTCCGGCAAATGCGAGTGCTGAAGAGTTTGAAGACGATGAGTGGTGCGGATTTAGGTTCAGCGCAGATTTCACAAGATTCGGCCAAAGCTTGGTTGAAGTAGGTGACGATAGTTTCCCGTTAAGCATTGACGGAGATATTTTAACTTTTGAGTGGGAAGAAGGTCTGCAAGATGAGTTTGAAGAAGATGGCTTTGAAGAAGGTGACATGGACCCCCGAATGCTTTTGACTCTGCTTGGTATTCCGGAGCCAGAATATGTAATCTCAGTCGATCTTCCAGGAGAAATCATAGATCATAACGCCGACGAACAAAACGGGTCATCGCTAACTTGGGAGATAGATATCTTCGAATCCATTGAAGGCTCCGCCGATTTCCCCTTCGCAAAAACCGACATCTCCAAGGCATCGGAAGACTTTACTGGAGGTGGAATGAGGATCTTATGGATTATCGTCGGTATTGTTGCAGTGATCTTTGTTCTATTTTTTGTGAAATTCGTTCAGAGCCAGCAATCTAGCAAGACTGAAGTTTTGTAGCAGCGAGCTTTAGGTTGTTGTGTTTTCCCATCTGCTGTGAGGGTCGATACCGCCGATATGTATTTTTCCTGTTCTGGCCTCTGGGCCAGTATCGTCGAAGAAATATAGTCGCGGTGAGAGGTTGCCGCGGAATTTTATGTGTGCTTCCATAAAGATTTTCCCAGATGGATCAAGTTCAATCGCAACCGGAAGCATTCTCTGCTCTCTGAGATACTGTCTTTGTCGAACGTTCTCTGATTCGGTCATGGCAATATCGCCTTTGGGGATTGCAAATTCTAGACCCTTTGCGTTCCAGTCATAGAAATTGCCTCCTGACCCATCTTGGGCGTAGGAGGACAGCGCCAAAAAAGCCTTAAATATTGATTTTCCCCAGGACTCGGATCTATCGGTTTGATCCATTTTGTCTAACTGCAGTGAGACATTCTCTGGGATTTCTAGGTAATTGTTTAAATATTTTTCCGCTTTCTCGATCGCTTCACTGACTGATCTGATTTCTCTTGAATGGTCACTCGACGCACCTCGTATCGATCGACTCAAATTATGTCTGATGGCCATCGCTGTTCTTGCCTCTAGTTCGGCTTCAAGCTTGTTGAGTTCCCCGACCAAAAATTCCTCTCCATCTCGTCTTTGCTGATCTTTTCTAATCAACTCATCATGGAGCTGCTGATCTTTTCTAATCAACTCATCTTGGAGGTATAAATTTTCGTTTCTATATTCTTCTATTTCTCTTGACTTCTCCAATAATTCAGTGCGTAACCCTTCTACTTCTTTCTCGAGGGCCGTGGTGCTCGTTTCCGAAGGTGAAGCTGGATCATTTGCAATTTCATCTTGTGATTCCCGAAGGAGCCTGAGCGCCTTCATACAACTTTGCGGTAGAGTACGCGCTAGAAGGTACGGCTGAAGGATTCGAAATACTTGCTTTCTCACCCACACATAGTCGTTATTTCTGATATCTTTCGCCTCTATTGATGGCGGAGCAATAACGCTTCCCATTTCAATTTCATTTGGTGGGAAGACGCGTATTTCGCCAGGCTGAAGTGAAAGGGACCTGCCAACACGTCCCTCAAAATAAGTTAAAGGTTTAGGGATGTGTGGAAATTCATCAGGTGGGGATGCCCAGAAATAGACAATTCTAGCCAAACTACCAAAATCCTTGAGAAGCCTTTTCGCTATCTCCATTCTCCCAAAGTTAATATCTTGATCGAGGGGGTCATAGCAAACAATAATGAGACCTATTTCACGGGGGACTTTGAACAGGATCTCGATGTTCTCATCGGCTATTTTTTGCCAATTAAGATCTGGAAGTTCTGTCAGGAGATGATACCCACTCAACGCGGAGAAGTAGTTTTCACTTTTCGTATTAGAAATAATCTTCGTTGACAACTCCCCTACGAACTCAACTGCCATGCCAAGCTTTTCATGAGAGTTCGCTTCTACATCGATCCACACATATTGACCAGTTCTGTCATTTACTACGCGAGTAAGTACGTCAAATTCGTCAAGGTTCCAGGAAAATTGGGTGACACTTAGCGTTTCATGAGTAAGAGAGTGGCCTTCATCTAATTTATTCCACCCCATTTGCAAGAGAGCTTGGCGGACGCACTGTGAGATGCCTTGAAGTTCTGTTTCCCAATAAACGCGGTGGACTAGTTCCATATCTTCAGCTGGCTTCGATAGCTTCCCTGAATTCGTCTTGGGCGACTTCTATAGTTTGTTTATCAGCCCATAGATCTATGATTGTCATAGCCATAATTTTCGCTCCATCAATTACACCTTGGTCACCTGTTTCGCTTCGAGCGTGAGTAGCAAAATCGGGAGTATGGATTGGCACTCCGTGCGGAGCTACAGCGATCATTGGATGGATAGAGGGAACAAGGTAGCTGACATTGCCCATGTCAGTGCTGCCGACAACCTTATTTTCATTATCGGGTTCGATGGGGTCACGCCCTAATCTGTGAGCATTCGCCGCATACAGGGTACAAATAGTTTCATTGTCAACCATGTCGGCATAATACGGATCTATCCAATCATGGGTCATTGTGCAAGAAGTTGCGTGAGCGCCTGCTTCTAAACAGTTCAGAACTCGTTTTTTCAGTGGTTCCAGAGTTCGCGCGTTTTTCGATCTCACGTACCACTCCATAGACGAACGTTCAGGAACAATATTTGGTTTTGCCCCTGACTCACCGAATATTCCATGGATACGTTCATCAGGTCGAATATGCTGTCGTAGCGCAGCGACATTCTGATAGCCCAATACGGCAGCGTCAAGAGCGTTATGGCCTCGATGAGGGGCAGCGGCAGCGTGTGCTGCTTTGCCCTGGTAGGCGACATGGAGGCGCTGAATAGCTATTGTGTTCATGCGCACGAGATCCCCAGCGGCAGGATGAACCATCATCGCCGCTTCAACTCCTTCGAACGCTCCACGATCCGCCATAAAGACCTTCCCACCACCGCCTTCCTCAGCTGGTGTGCCGAGAATACGTAAACGTCCGCCCATCTGTTCAGCTACAGCTGCTGCCGCTAAGCCAGCGCCAAGACCCGCAGTGGCGATTATGTTATGGCCGCAGGCATGCCCGATATCCGGTAACGCGTCGTACTCGCAGAGCACAGCTACGGTGGGCCCAGAAGAACCCGCCGACGCTTCAAACGCTGTATCCAGATCATAAGCATTACGCTCAGGTGACAGGCCTTCGTCTTCTAAAAGTCCTGTTAGTAGCTCGTGAGCAAAGTGCTCTTCAAAGTTAAGTTCTGGATTCGCGTGTATCGCATGCGAGGCCTCTATCAACATTGATGCCCTTGCGTCGACTTCGTCACACACAAGATCTTTAATCGCATTAATTTCTTTTTGGCTAGCTTTATTTCCCATCGTTCCAACTTCCTGCAACAAGCTGTACATTCATCTTAACGCAGTGACTGCGGTCTTTCCGCTACAATTTTCTGCTTTAAGAAACCAAGCCGAAAATTCTGATTTGTCGGAGCCATTTATTCCTTCTACGTTGTTAATAAAAGGAGCAATTTCCAATGAGTCATACCGTTTATGTTGAATTTAAATGCCAAGAAGGAAAAGGATCAGATTTTCTCGATGTTCTCTTACCTGCGCTTGCGGATACCCGTGCATTCGATGGCTGCGAAAGCGTAGAGACTTTCGTCGATATGGGAAATGAAGACACCGTTATTCTTTGGGAAAAGTGGCGTGATCGCAGCGCCCAAGAGGCTTATCTAGGCTGGCGGGTCGAAACGGGAATGTTGGATCTCATCGGCGAATTCATGGCAGGCCCTCCAGCTTTTGTCCATTTAGACCCTAAAGACTGAACGTTACCCTAAAAGCTTTTTCCTGAATCTTTGCACGACATCTACAACGCTAGCAGGAGTTAATTCCCACCGATCCTGATTTTGCCTTACCTGCTGGTTAACGTTTTGCCTTTCTAGGGGTGGCTGTGGCCCTGCGTTTAGCATGCGCATTGCAACTCGAAGATCTTCAGCATTTCGCTCCGCTGCTTCGCGGAGTTTCTTCTCTGAATGCAGCTCCATTCGTGCGCGAGCCAGCTCAGATTCAAGTTCCGAAACCCTGTCTGCTTCAGGAGGTTCATCGATTTCATCAGGCGGTGTCGTCCGGTCCCATAATCCCGTCGCAACAAGTGAGGGAACGGGAATCTGCCATCCGGCTTCTGTTCTTCTGGCTCCAGGAACTTTCCCCTCAACGAGCCTATTTCGAATAGTTCCTCGTGACTTGTTACTCTGCCTCGCTGCTTCGGCAAGGCTAACCATTGGAGCATTCGCCAAAGCTGGGTCTACGGGAGCTGTTTCTATTTTAGGTTGCTTATTTTCCTGAGGTTTTTCCGGCGGCTTCTCTTTAACAGGTTCTTTATTTACATCTTGGGGTGGCCACAGAATCTCTTCGGACATTAGCTACCTTTAAGCACCTTCTAGTTCGCGAGCAGCTCGCGCTTCTTTAAATGACTGGATAGCTAAGACTAGAAAGAAGGCGCATATCACTGATGTTGCTATTTGGGAGAACACTGCCCAACCTGAACCTGATCTTCCTATCAACGACCCTAAGCTACCGAGAATTGCCAGCAACGAAAGCATCGCTGCTCCATGCATGAAGTGGTGGTTGAGTTCCGGTTTTTGCTTTCCAGCTATACCTAAGATAGCAAATACCACCCCAACAAAAGCAGGGATTAGCGAGGTGACGCTATTTGAGTCTGAAGCCGCAGTTACTACAACTCCCAGCACGATAAGCACAAACCCCGTGATGATTGATTTCGATGCCATATTCCTTTATACCTACTTTTCTATGTCGCCGACCATTTTTTCTGGATCGACAATTTCGTCAAATTCTTGTGAACTCATATAGCCAAGCCCTATCGCTTCTTCACGCAATGTCGTGCCGTTGAGATGAGCGGCTTGAGCTATTTCCGCTGCCTTGTAATACCCAATGTGAGTATTGAGGGCTGTCACGAGCATGAGGCTCTGACTAAGTAACCCATCGATCCGTTCCATGTTCGGTTCGATCCCGACTGCACAGTGGTCGTTGAAGCTTTTACAGGCGTCAGCAAGAAGCTGGGCGCTTTCGAGAACGTTGTAGGCCATCACTGGCTTGAACACATTGAGTTGAAAATGCCCATGACTTCCAGAGACAGCTACGGCGGTATCATTTCCAATAACTTGGGCGCTGACCATTGTCAACGCTTCACATTGGGTTGGATTAACTTTTCCGGGCATAATCGAACTG
>PBIQ01000043.1 GCA_002720485.1 Acidimicrobiaceae bacterium | reverse complement strand
TGTTCTAGGCGATCAGTATGAGAGATTAGCTTTTCATGCCCTATTTGTTGTGCGGGTCCGATGCCAGTAACTGATTTATCAGCAAAGCTAGACGGAATATGGCTGTGACTGGCTCCCATGGTAAAAGCTTTCAGATACTTCGCTCTAGACCTTCCCAGTATGGTTCACGGAGTTTTCGTTTTAGAATTTTTCCGGTTCCTGTTCTTGGAAGTTGGTTTACGAAATCGATTGACTTTGGTCGTTTATACCCTGCTAGTTTTTGATTGCATAATTGGAGAAGTTCTTTGGAGAACTCGTCGTTGCCCTGATGCCCGTCAGAACATTCAACAACTGCCTTTACTTCTTCACCGTACTCTTCATTGGGTACGCCGATGACTGACACATCTGCGACTCCTGGATGTTCAGCGATTACTGCCTCGATTTCTGCTGGGTAAATGTTCACACCTCCGGAGATGATCATGTCGATTTTCCGATCAGATAGCCAGAGGTACCCCTCCTCGTCAAGATAGCCGATATCACCTGTTGTGAATACCCCCGGTTCGAGGTGCGCTTCCGCTGTTTTTTCAGGTGCCTTATGGTATTCAAACCCCATCCCCATAAGATTTCGGAAATAAAGAACTCCGGGCATATTTGGCTCTTCAATCCGTTCACCGTTTTCATCGATAATGATAACTTCAATGGTTTCTACTGGCTTTCCTACAGAGCCCTCCTTTCTGATCCAGTCATCAGCGAGAATATTAGAGATGAATGCACCTTCAGTAGATCCGTAGTACTCATGGATTTTCGGCCCAAACCAATCCAGCATCGCTTTTTTCCAAGGAGGAGGGCAAGGAGCAGCTCCATGCCAAACAGCTTCTAGTGACTCTCCGGTGAAACTCTCCTTATCTTCAGCGCTGATGTCCAACATCCGCTTAAATTGTGTCGGGACAAGGTGGATGTTGGTTATTTTCTCTTCGTCGATCAGTTTGACGGTTTCCGCCCCATCAAATTTGTGCCGCATGACCACTGAAGATCCATTTACCATCGGCATGAATGTGAAAGCCCATTGCGCCGAGTGGTATACCGGCCCTACTAGAAGAGATCGTCCTCCTTGAGGCACATAACTTGCCATGCTCGAACCAATTAATTGCATTACCTCGGTCGGAATTGTTTCCCCGCCAGATAGTGCCCCTCGAACACCCTTTGGCCTACCAGTAGTCCCAGAAGTATAAAACATTGGCCCCCCTAGTAGTTGCTGATCTGCCGGCAGGTCAGATGTATTTCCGCTGGAGATGAACTCCTCATAATCGTTCAAGTGTTCTGTTGGGCCTTCACCAAGAGCAAGAGAGAGTTGCACTCCTTGAGATCGATTATCACTTAATGCTTGCTCAGCGACCTCCACGAATCGATGGCCGACAATCAGAGCTTTTGCGTCTGCATCGTCAAGCACGTAAGCCAATTCATCAGCTACCCAATGCCAATTCACAGGAACGTATGTGACTCCTAGGTGCGCTGCTGCTTGGAAAATCTCGAAACACTCTCTTCTATTTCCCATCATCAGCGCTATCGTGTCTCCGGGTCCGATAGATGCTCCCTTAAATGCGTTGATTAGTCGCCGAGTGCGTTCATCTAGTTCTGACCATGTAGTCCTTCCAAATTCATCGGCAAGGGCTAACTCATCGCCTCGAATAGCAACGATCTCGTCTAGTAGTTTTGGCATTTTCCCTCCAAGTCATCATTCAATAAGAGAGTATCCTTCTAATCACAGCAGTGCGAACAAGAAGCCTTTCAGGTCATTGTTGTTTCTCGAGAAGAGACTTCATTCCTTGGATGCTCATTTCGGCAGCATCCAAGATTGGACATTCCCATAAGTCTCTCGATGGGACTTCAAGTCCTATTGGGGCTGGTGAGCCGATAGATCGAAATGCCAAAATCATGTCACTTAGAGAGAACTCTCCATGACCGGGTGGAAGACGAGTGCTTAGGGTATCTGTGTAGTAATCATCAAATACTTTTTCTAGAGGTCCATCGTTCCATTGGGTTGAAAGAATTTTTTCACCTGGGATGCTCTCCAAATCGCTTACGTTATTTGTAGAGCGGGTCAGATGCCAGCTATCAAAACATAGGCCTCCATTGTCTCGGTTCGCCCTTTCAATGATTTCGTAAGCAAATGCAAGCGTCTCAATATTAGTCATTTCTGGAACGGCTTCTAAGCCCACTAGGAGTCCATGATCGGCGGCCCTATCGCATAGGCTCCCAAACCCTTCAGCGGCTTCTTCTACGCTGCCTGTGTAGTTGCCGATAACTTGAACATAGCGAGATTCGTATTTTTCAGCTATCTCCCATACTTCTTGTTCCATTCGTAGGCATTGAGAGTCGGGTACATTTGGGGATGCCCAGCCTCTTAGCGTCTCGATATTAGCTAATGGCATAGCGGTATCTTCAAGCGCTTGGTTGAATTTTTCTAGATCTTCAGGGCGATCTTTCATAGACGCCCACCCTCCAAGATGTATGCCGATGGCGTCATAGCCTGTGGCTTCTGCCGCATAAACTCTGGCTGCCATTGAATCTTCTGGGCTTCTCGAGAAGTAGTCCCAGACAAAGTCATCCGGGCCTAGATCCCTTGCTTTCTTAGGTGGTTTTGCCATATGAAGAGATTAGAAGATGATTTGCATTAGGTCACTTTCCGTTAAGGTCTGTGTCCTATCCCAATCCGACATCTGTAGGTGTGATGGCCTCCATAGATTTCTGAGTGAAATCAGCTACTTCACCTGAGATGTCTTTACTAAATGGGCCACGTACCTTAATGCCTTGCTGATGGACTAAGTCTATTCCTCGCTCCTGAGCCCATTCCTCAAACTGCTGCAGTGATTTTGTGGGGCTGATTTCGTATGTGACGAATAGAGAAGCTCTCCTCTGTGACATATCAGGAAGAGCATTTAATTTTCCTATTTGAGCGGGTTTTGCTCCAATGCCGAATAATCCATCGGTCCATGTTCCGATAACCAACAAGTCGGCATCTAAAACAAATTGAGCATCGATGTTGGTTACCGGATAGATCCCTACAGTAGCGCCTGAGCTCTGGAAGCTATTTGCGATCGCATTTGCTGCGCGTCTTGTTCCTCCCCGAAGCGACTGGTACATAACTGCTATTTTCATTACTTTCCCTATCTTGGCTTAGAGAAGGAAATTAGCACTCGAGGAGCGAAGGAGTCCATATTTCACGCTTTTAGTTGCGTTCAGTTCGGGTAATCCTCATGATGAAAATTTCTCAGTGAATGCTTCTTCGATCGTGCTTTCAGCGGGTGGGTCTTCCATGTGTAGTCGACTCAACCATGAAA
Source organism: Acidimicrobiaceae bacterium (assembly GCA_002720485.1). Lineage (GTDB taxonomy): Bacteria > Actinomycetota > Acidimicrobiia > Acidimicrobiales > UBA8592 > UBA8592. Next base: position 17,809 of record PBIQ01000043.1, on the reverse strand, counting down.
GAGATATGTACCCTCTCGACACTGCGCCAACGTCAGTTTCTATCGGAGGGTCTGGAAGTCTGTCTCCCCAGCTCATTTTCAAGTGGTATGTTCCTTCATGCCCTAATTTTGGTTCCACCGAGACCTCAGACATTGATCTGATTAAATTAGTGCCTACTTCTGTGCCTACCCACCCTTTGATGTCATCTTTTTCTAGATTTGGGACGTTTATGTTTAACACTCCTGGTTCTGAAAGTGGCTTATCGATAAGAGAAGAGACAGCGATAGCAGCTGCATCTGCTGCCGAGTGCCACTTTTGATTCTTTAGCATTAGTTCAAGTCCTTGCCCTAAATATCCCCCTTCATCGACTGCTTGACTCACAGCAATTCCAGTTATCCCACCATTACGGGCAGTTAAAGCAGCTCCTACAGTGCCCGAGTGGTATACGGACCTACCAACATTTGCTCCAGGATTTATTCCCGAAACTACAAGATCGAAGGGTGCTCCAAATGCTCCGAGTCTTGCAAACATTACACAAAGTGCCGGTGGGCCATTAATGGCCCATGCTTCATCAACACCGTCTACATAGGCTTTCTGCATTTCTGGTCGGATTAAATGCAAAGGGCCAAAGCTTGAAGAGGCACCTGAATACTCAGTATCAGGCGCCCCAATAATCACTTCGCCGAAGGGGACTAGTGATCTAGCAAGAACGTGAAGGCCTGTGGAGTCGATCCCATCGTCATTAGTCACGAGAATTCGCATAGACCGACACTACCGTTCCAAAGAGTAAATTAGGCATATAACAGGTATACACCTTGTTAATAATCGAAACGGCAGTGTTCGTAATATCAAACAGCCTGTTTAATGATTCCAGCAACACCGCTCTCTGCCACCTAATCTTGGAGTATGGGTAAGAAAAATCTTGAGACTTTAGCTATCCCTGAATCTGAAATGAAAGTTAAGTTTTCTCCATCTGGAGGGCCGGGTGGTCAACACGCGAATAAAGCGAGTACTCGAGTTGAGTTATCCTGGGATATTCAAACTTCGTCTGTTCTCAATGCATTGGAAAAGGAAAGTCTGATACAGAAATATGGCCCAATTATCCGCCTGGCTGTAGATGAGACTAGGTCTCAGTCACGTAATAGGGAAATCGCCCAAAAACGACTCTTAACCAAGGTGGTCTCCGCATTGCAGTCACCCAAGAAGCGAGTAGCGACCAAGCCCAGCAGGTCGGCAAAAGCCCGTCGGGTCAGTTCCAAGAAACGAAGAGGGGAGCTTAAAAAACTTCGCCGGACCCCGAAGATGGAAGGCTAGTCGGTTCCTTGTCTCCTATTGATCTCTGCTGACCCATTGTTCCCTGAATGCACGATTCTCTAGTAGGGCAGTCCAGAGGTTATTTGCGATCAGTTTGTAGGCTCTGTCATTGGGGTGAAAGCGGTCTTCGGCCCACATCCCGATACCAGTTGGCCAGTTCCATGCGTTAAAGAGGTAGACCTTCCCATCCTCTTCTGATTTAGAAAATGCGTTATTAATCAGCCTTCTTCGGTCGTTCTTTTCCGACCTGGAGACTTTACTTAGGAAGGTTCCATTAGGGAGCACTTCCAGCATTTTTTTTGCGTCTTTCTCGATGGCGGCTTTGTCTCTTCTCCACATTATGTCGTTACTTCCAATTATAGAAGTGACGAGATCAGCTCTAAGTCCACTACTCCTCAATGCAGGTAGCTGTCGCTTCGTGACGTCGTCAAAGCGCCCTCCACTCATTGACAGATTCAACACCCTCCACGGCAAGCCAGTCCGTAGGATTAACCGTTCTAGGACGATAGATACGTAACTCATTTCCGGAGTTGAAGATCCAATGCCTTGAGTAACAGAATCTCCCAATGTAATCCAAAGAGGCCCTTCATTGTCAATGGTGTTTGCATTCCACTTATCCCAAAACTGGGCCCGTGGTTCAATTGTTGCATTAATAGCAGCAATACCATGAGAGAGCTTCCCGCCAATAGATGAGAGGCTCACGGATCGTGATTGTCTTCGCAGGGGTGAAATCATTGCTCTTATATGTGGTTAGAGAGTGCCGGTTATTCGGTTATGCCAAATCTATGAAGGCCCCACCCCTTGATAGCATTTCCACGCATGAGCTTGTAGGTCTCTTCATCGCTAAGTCCAGCCGCTTCAGTGATTTGGGTTGCGATTTCCTTTGTGTTTGGGAAAGTAGAATCTGCGTGGGGGTAGTCGACCTCGAAACAGATCTGATCCATTCCTATTAAGTCTCGATTAAGAAGCCCGACCTGGTCGTCAAAAATACAACCGTATATATGTTCTGGAATGTATGTTGAGGGGGGATTCGGTAGCTGCACGCCGAAGTCAGCACTATTAGCCCGTTCTTCCCACAATTTGTCCATCCGTTCAATAACGTATGGCATCCAACCCACTTGGCCTTCTGCATAAGCGATTGCTAGCTTCGGAAAGCGCTCAAACACTCCAGAAAGGATGTAGTCACAAAAAGAACCCATTGCATTTGAAAAGGTTATTGTCGAACTCACGGCAAATGGAGCGTCAGGTGATGTGGCTGGCATTTTTGAACTTGACCCGATATGCATATTGAGGATTGTTTCAGTTTCTTCACAAGCTCGAAATACAGGATCCCAATGCCTATCGGGTGAATGAATAGATGGAAGTCCTAGAGGGTAAGGGTTTTCAGTGAAAGCGATCGCGTGGCTTCCTTTATCGGCGCACCGCCGGATCTCTTCAGCAGCAAGTAGGGGGTCCCAAAGAGGGACAAGTGTCATCGGGATTAATCTGCCTTTCCCATCGCCTGCACACCATTCATCGATCATCCAGTCGTTGTATGCTTTCACACACAGCAGGGCTAAATCCTTATCTTCTCGCTCTAAAAACGATTGCCCGCAGAACCTCGGAAGTACATTAGGAAAACAAACTGAAGCCTCGACATGGTTTTGATCCATATCTTCCAAGCGTTCTTTTTGTTTCCAGCATCCAGGTTTAATTTGATCAAAAGTTACAGGAGTTACATCAAGATCTTCAAAACCGACGGCAGCGGAAAGTTTGGGGAATGGGTATACGAGATCGTCATACAGCCACCAGTCGCATTCCTGTCCTCCTGCGACTCCTTTCTCGTAAGAGAAGACCCCGCCTTCAAAATTAAAGATTGCCGAGTCTCTCTCGACGCGTGGCCCGACATCCCTGTATTTCTTAGGAAGGCGGTCAACCCACAAAGTAGGTGGCTCTACGACATGGTCATCGACAGAAATGATACGCGGTATTTCAGTCATCGGGTCTCCTGTTCTAGTGTCAGGCTATCGAAGAAATAATAACGTGGGAAATTGTCATTTCTTGTATGCCGTCGAATTCTTACTAATTACCTTCGTCGGTGAGATCTTTTAAATCTTTAATAACGTTCTCAACGTCAGCTGTTGTCGCTATGTCTTCAAGCTTTAAGCGGATGGCTGCTAGTTCTCGAGTTAGGAAACTACTATCCGACAGGATCCGGTCATTAACCTCGCGATCACGTTCAGCAAGAGCGCGATCTCTTACTTCTTGACGAGTTTGCGCCAAAAGAATTAACGGGGCTGCATAAGCTGCTTGGATGCTGAAGAGGAGATTTAGCAAGATAAATGGGTATTCGTCCCATAATCCATTGGCTCCAGCAACGGCGTTTACTGTAATCCATGCGATAACCACAAGAGTCTGAATGGCAAGATACTTACCCGTACCTAGTACGCGCGCGATTCTTTCAGACCACATTCCAACAACGTCTTTGTCTTGACTTGGACTGGAACCGCTAACCTTTCCAGGTCTAGTTAATGTGTTATCTCTGACTTTCATGGAGCTGACCTTTCAATTAGACGGATAACTACATCGTCAACAGTAATTACCCCAACCAGTCGCTCAAGAGGGTCAACGACGGCAACAGCAAGCAGGTCATATCTTGCTAGAAGGCTTGCAACTTCTTGCTCGCTCGCAGATGGGCGCAAGGTCGGTTCTTCTCGATTAATGCAATCGCCTACCTTATTAGCGGGAGGTTCTTGAAGAAGGCGGGGCAGCGTAACGCTTCCAAGGTATCTGCCAGTAGGAGCTTGAGTCGGCGTTTCGGTGACAAATAGCCTTACTGAAATAGCTGGAGGAAGATCAGTGTCTCTTAGGCGAGCGATGGCTTCAGCAACAGTCGCATCAGGTTTTAGAATAATCGCTTCCGGATTCATCATTCCTCCGGCAGTGTCTTCGCTGTAGCGAAGGAGCGCTCGGATTTGAGCTACTTGTTCAGGATCCATCCCAGAAAGGAACGATTCTCTTTGGTCGGGGTCCAATTCCTTTAAGAGATCGATTTCATCATCAATCTCCATTTCACCTAGAACTTCTATGGCATCTTCTAGTTCGAGATTTCTCAATATCTCTGCTTGTTCCGATTCAGGAAGTTCTTCGAGAAGGTCGGCAAGTCGGCTTGCTTCCAAGGCCGAGGTTAATTCTGCCCTCCGTTCACTAGGGATAGATTGGATTTCTTCTGCTGCGTCAGCCTTATGAAGGTCACGGAGCCTTGCTAGGTCCCCTGATACTTGATCGAGGAGAAAAAGATCTGCAACTAGGGACCAATCTGTGATTTCTATTTGTTTCTTTCTCAATCTCCCACCTGAAGCAGTTGAGATTTGGCTAGTGCAGAACTTACCGGACTTGAGATCGCTGGCCTTGAATCCAATATCGCTAATTCTGCCATTGCTAGTAGAAACTCCAAGTAGATCTTCTGTCGCTAACAGTTCCCCAGCTCTTCGCTTAAAAAGTCGAAGGTCTACGGTTCCTCCTCGAAGATGAACTCCGTCTCGATCTACTGCTTGAACTCGGCCCTCATGAACAAAAATCTGTCTTCTGTCCACCGAAGCCACAAAACCGCGAAGGCTAAGCCGATTTCCGGTAATTTCTGGAGAGAGAATTAAATCATCTATCGAACCCAGAATTCCTCCATCAGCATCAAAGAGGGAACGTTTCAAAACGCGCGTAGCCCATAGTTCGCTAACGTCGGTTTCCCCGCTTATTGCATCGTTTGCTGCACTCATCGTATTCTCCTAATTACTAGAGTAGGAGACCAAACGCTTCAGATCTGACATTTACGTACCTTTCGCCGGAACAGTGTTGGGATTTCCTTTCCGATCTCCTTTTAGCAGATCAGAAAGGAAAGCCTGCTTAGTTCAGGTAGCCGATTTGAAATGGTTCTAAGGTTCCTTGTGGGTATCTGGGGTTTCTTAGAATATGCGCTTACCTCTGTTATTATTATTTCTATAACTGCAAGGAAAAGTTCATGCCTTCTTGGGTAACAAAGCCTCGACAGATAGTCGCACATAGGGGAAATTCGTGGGAATGCCCAGAAAATACACGTAAAGCTATTCTGTCCGCTGTCGAAATCGAAGCTGATGTTATTGAATTCGATGTTTCTGTGACATCCGATGGTGTCGCTGTCGCGCTTCATGGACCAAAGCTGCAGAAATCTACAACTGGAAGAGGGAGCGCTAGGAACTTTTCCTGGGATGAAGTATCTGACTTGTGCACACGCGACCGGAATGGCAAGAAAACCAATGAACCGGTACCAGCTGTAAGAGATCTGCTGGACGAGTTCGGTGATAGAACCTTTTGGAATTTTGACATTAAGGACCTGCGAGCAATCCCGCTGATTGTCTTAATGATTGAAGAGCTTTCTCTTAAAAATCGAACTGTTCTTTCTGGTCTCAGTGTCAGACAGGTCCGGAAGTTTTCTGCTCGATACCCAGAGGTCAATATGCTTGTGAACCTCTCTCGTCAAGACAAGGTGTTTCTCTTCTCACGTGCTTTTCTACGCCAGTGGATTTCGTTTAGATTTTCCAAGCTCGTAAGTCGCCCATCAGTTGTCGGTCTGAATGTTCACTGGCGGTATGTAAGCCCAAAGCTTATCGATGCTTTGCGCAATCTAGATACTGAAATTTGGGCGTTCACTGTTGACACTATTGATGAGATCGAGAAACTGTTTTCCTTAGGTGTGGATTCGGTAACAACGAATCGCCCAGCTTTGTGTTCTTCTAATACGCCGTAATTTAGAGTCAGAACGTGTTGTTGACTAAGCTCATGGTCCGAAGCCAGTCGAGCAAAGGAAGATATGGGAGAATTTGTACAACTTGAAAAAGACAAGTCAACGGGAGTAGCAACAATTAGGCTTGAGCGGCCCCCAATGAACGCGATCAGCATGCAACTAGCACAAGAGCTGGGAGAAGCTGCAGAGGAACTATCTGGGTCTCAAGAGATAGGGGCAGCTGTGATCTGGGGTGGCCCGAAGATATTTGCAGCTGGAGCTGACATAAAAGAATTCCCAGCAATTCAGGATAAAGCGGAAGCTATCGAATTCTCTTTGCATCTACATCAGGCGTTACTTGCTATTGAGAATCTTCCTCAAGTCACCATTAGTGCTGTAAACGGTTATGCGCTGGGAGGTGGATGTGAATTAGCTATGTCAACGGATTTTAGGTTTGCTGGCGAGGGCGCTGTCTTTGGGCAGCCTGAAGTCTTGTTAGGGATTCTTCCGGGGGCGGGCGGTACTCAGAGGCTCATGCGTCTCGTTGGGATCACAAAAGCTAAGGAGATTAATTACTCCGGAAGGCAGGTAAAAGCTGAGGAAGCACAAGCCATTGGACTTGTGTCTGAGGTTTTTGCTGATGAAGAGTGTTATCCGAAGGCTATTGAAGCTGCAGAGAGGTATGCCCAAGGCCCTAAGTCTTTGCAATACATAAAAAGGGCGATGATGGAAGGCCTTGCGTTGTCGCTTGAAGATGCTATACGAGTTGAGGCTGAGGCTTTCGGGGACTGTTTCGAAACAGCTGACCGGTTGGCTGGAGTTCAAAGTTTCATTGAACATGGCCCGGGGAAAGCTAAATTCACTCGAGAGTAGCGAATGTCCTTACACCCTAAACCTCGTGACCTGAATAAGATTCGGACAGCTGACCCAGTCGTTCTATCTTCTCAGGTTATAGATCTAGGAAGGGCAGATGAGCCTACGAACAGGGTCAGCAATGAGCTGTCTGAGATTGATGATGATATCGCTATTGTCGAATCGTTCAGTCATATGGTGGTTTTTCGAACGGAGGAAGGTCTAGTTACTTTTGATGCTAGTGGAGCCCAAAGTGGTGAGGCTGTTGTTGAATCTCTTCGTGGATGGCGAACAGACCCTGTGCATTCGTTGGTTTACACTCATGGCCATTTGGACCATGTCGGGGGGTCAGGGGCTCTCATAGCTGATGCAGATAAGCTTGGCTACGAACATCCTACGGTTTTCGGCCATGAGAATGTTCCTCGCCGACTTGAACGTTACGAGAAAACCAACGAGTGGAATATCTTAATTAATCGTCGCCAGTTCGGTGGTGTCTCTCCAAAACATGGACTTGGGCTTTCTCATGGGCACCCCCGCTTTCTCCCAGAAGATACTGTATGGCCTGACGTTGTGTATACAGATGAAATGTCTTTAAAGGTAGGCGGCTTGGAGATGGAGTTTCATCATGGCAAAGGGGAGACAGATGACCATACATGGGCCTGGGTCCCGTCGAAGAAGGCCCTAGTTACAGGGGACCTCGTCATTTGGGTGTTCCCAAACGCCGGAAATCCCCAAAAGGTGCAGCGATATCCTCTGGAATGGGCATCGGTGCTTAGGCAGATGATTTCCTATGACGCTGAACTTCTCTTGCCAGCCCATGGCCTGCCTATTTCGGGCAAAGACCGTATCCGTCGGGTGCTCTCTGATATCGCTGATGTGTTAGAAGCGCTAGTTAGAGACACGGTCGCTCTCATGAATGGTGGCGCATCGTTAAATGAGGTCATTCATGAGGTGAAAGTGGATGAGGACAAACTTGGACTTCCTTGGCTTCAACCACTTTATGATGAGCCAGAATTTGTGGTAAGGAATATTTGGCGCATGTATGGAGGATGGTGGGATGCCGATCCTGCCTCTCTTAAGCCATCCCTCCAATCGGATCTTGCAAGCGAACTTGTGTCTCTTGTCGGTGGAGTATCTCCACTTGTGAGCCGTGCGCAAGAGTTAGCTGAAAATGGAGATTTTCGACTTTCCTGCCATCTAATTGAGTTTGCTGCAAACGCTGAACCTGAGAATAAGAAGGTGCATGGAGTTCGGGCTGAGATTTATAAGATGAGAAGAGCTAGCGAGTCGAGTCTTATGAGTAAAGGTGTTTTCGCTTCTGCTATGCGTGAATCTGAAGCCATTTCATCTGACGAATGAACGTGAATGGGGCTAGTTCAAATAGTTCTTCTACGGCTGGTAAGATTCCGCGTCAGGTTAAAGTTCTTCTTACAGCTTCGTTTTTCTCTGCGTTTGCAACGGTTGGTCAGATAACCATAATCGGAAAACAAGTTTTTGATATGACTGGGAATGAGTTAGATCTAGGGCTTTTGGGTCTGGCTGAATTTATTCCGGTTGCTGTCCTCTCACCCTTCACGGGGCCTTTAGCTGACCGAAAAGATCGACGAAAAGTATTTGGTTGTGCATTACTGTGCGAAGCGATCGTTTCGTTTTTGATCTTTCTCTATATTGCTACTGGCCCAACTTCTGTTTACCCTATTTTCGGCCTCATGATGCTCTTTGGTGTTGCGCGTGCATTTGCTACTCCAGCTAGTCGTGCTCTCCCTATAGATTGGGCTCCTGAAGAGGTAGTCGAACGAGTAGTGGCGCTTAAGTCTGTGGTTTTTCAAGCGGGGATCATAGCTGGCCCAGCAGCATTTGGGTTTATCTTCGTTGCTGGACGGTCGATACCTTACCTTGCCGCCGTTTGTGCGTATGTTTTAGCGGCCTTACTTCTTTTAACTATCGGGTCTATCCCCATCAAAAGATTAGAAACATCTGGTACCCGGCAAGCTTTTCGTGATGCGTTGGAAGGACTTCGATTTGTGCGCTCCAAGCCCGTTCTTTTTGGAGCTATCTCACTTGACCTTATAGCGGTGCTCCTTGGAGGAGCAGTTGCGCTATTACCTGCTATCGCCGAAGACCGTTTAGGAGTTGGCGCAGTGGGGTTAGGTTGGTTACGTGCCGCTGTGGGCATAGGCGCTACCGTCGTGGCAGTAAGCCTTTCAATTCGACCTCTGCGGACACATATAGGCCGCTCATTATTTGTTTCAGTTGGGATTTTTGGGGTTGGGACGATCGTCTTGGGCTTAACCACAAACTTTACGCTGGCCTTTTTAGCATTGATGGTTCTGGCTGGAGCAGATGCCGTATCGGTGTATATCCGCGCTAGTCTTGTTCCTCTCGCTACTCCTGAACGTATGCGTGGCCGCGTATTAGCAGTTGAAGGAGTTTTCATTGGAGCATCAAACGAATTAGGGGCTGTAGAGTCAGGTCTTACCGCTGCAGCTTTTGGGCTTGTTGGCGCTATTCTATTCGGAGGGATTGGGACACTCGCAGTTGTAGTCGTCTGGTGGCGCTTTTTCCCCGCTTTGCGTAACGTAGAACGCCTTATAGATGTGAAGCCTGATACTAGTTAAAGTACGTTCCCTTTCTACCATCTCTTACATTGGCACACCCCAGTGGCACACTTAATGTATGGATCACACTCCTCTTGAAAAGTCAGGGCAAGCACCATTAACACAAGCCGAAATGTGGTCGTTCTTCGTTGAGGAACTTTCAGATAAGGAACTGAGCAAGTTAGGTGCTTCAATTTTTGAAGAACAAAGACAGCGGGCGATTTCTGCAGGTAATCAGGAAGAAATAATAGCCCACGCTTTCGAAGTCGGCTTTGAACGATCAGGTCTTGGAGTTATGCCGTGGATAGAAGGTTCATTGCTGGTATGTCCCGGTTCTCTGATCTCAAGAAGTCAGGCGAATCACCGATGCCGATTTGTTAGTATTAATCAAGAATGGGTTTGGCAGTCAAAGATGCTTATAACTGAATCCAAAAGGTCAGGGCAGGGAACCGACAAGGGGTTTCGCGCTATCGCTCTAGTTCCAGTAGTTGAAGGAACAGCAGTTGATGTTGTTGCCGGTCGTTTGCAATCTGGTCAACATAGGGCACAAAAGGTAGTTTCGTTCGAAGTTCGCGATGGGAAATTATATGAAGTAGAGACACGGGTGATTCCCGCAGGTGGTATGCATCACTGAATTTTCTATGCTTGCTTGGCCCTTGGAATTCCATGGAATGGGGATCCAGCCTCTTGAAATTCTTCATAAAGCTTGAAGAATTCTTCTCCAAATGGATCGCCTCCTCGTAAAGGCATACTTGCCCGCACGATTGTGAAGTCGAGAGGAGCAAGTTCAGCAGCCTTATCAAAGTAGACCTCCGCTTCCTCTATTCTTCCTTCTCGTCGGAGATACGCAGCTGCTTTGAAGTGGAGTCTGGCTTGGACCTCTTCTTCGGATAAGTCAGGAACCGAGTATGATGCGTCATCTGGAAGGGATCCCTCATGGACCCAATCCCGCACTTGCTGCATATGTTTCTCACGGCTAATCCCAGTGATTTCTGTAAAAGTATCAGTCCCGAATTCAGCAGCCGCTGGTCTAGCAATCATCCCATTTTCATCAATCCAAATAACTGATGGAACGTTGCTGATAGCGAAGAGCTCAGTCAGTAGATGGTCTTCATCCATCAGTACCGGATATGTCGACCCAGTTGCCAATTCACTAACTGTCTCAGTGTTCTCATCGATTGCAACCGCAATAATGTGGAAGTTGTTGTCTTGCAGTTCCTCGAATAGCTCCTGCCAGCCTGGCAGGTCAAACGCGCAACCTCACCAACTCGAGAAGGCAACAAGAAGCCGCTTTTTCCCCGCCCAGTCAGATAGGGAACGGTCAACTCCCGATATATCTGGAAGTGAAAAATTTGGAGCAATTCGCTGCTTTAAGGCATCAGCCCTGATATTGGAAGGCTGGCCAATTGGCACTATTCCAGTAGCTTCGTCGGCTAGACACGGACGCCCCACAAGATTAGCAATTTGGACCAGATTATGTGTTCCGTCGGTCGTGGTGTGCACTTTATCTCCAAGAGGTATACAGGCATCCCCCTTGCAAAGTCCTTCAGGCTTTAGTTCCCAACCGAGGGTTCGCTCAATTTCGCTTGAGGGCAAATAGGGTGCCCCATCAACCCAAGATCCTTTACTGTCTATTGGCTTGTCAGCTAGGACCGTAATTTCAGATGTTGTTGTCATTGTTTACCTCCGAAGAGTGTCGGAATCGATAGCGAAAAGGGAAGCAGCACCACTTGTGGCTGATGGTAGTAAACCAGTTACTTGCGGAAGTATTTGCTGAGCGTAAAAAGTTGCCGTCTCTATTTTCGCTTCAAGGAATTCCGAGTCTCCGGTGTTTTCTGCTAGTGATGCTTGAGCTGCTAATGCTGCTTTGCCCATTAGCCATCCCCCTACAGTCGTTCCGAACATGCGCAGATAAGGAGTGGCGCCAGCAAGCCCAGCGTCGGTGCTTCCTCCTCCATTTTCTAGTAGCCAAGTGCTAGCTGTTCTTAAGCTTTCATTAGCTGATTGAAGTGGGGTTCCAATAGTGCTGAGATTGCTGTTGGAGAGTTCGGCGGCAGTATCGTCTATTTCATCGAGTAGCTCACTAACTACTGCACCATTTCTCATGTTCAGCTTTCTTCCTACTAGATCAATCGCTTGGATTCCATTTGTGCCTTCGTAGATACCTGCGATGCGAATATCTCGGTAATGTTGAGCCGCCCCAGTTTCTTCTACGAAACCCATACCTCCATGGATTTGTATTCCGAGACTAGTTAATTCGTTCCCTAGGTCCGTACACCACCCCTTTGATAATGGGGTTAGAAGATTTGTCAGCTCTTCACCAGACTGGCGTTCTGTCTCGTCAGGATGGTTGTGAGCAATATCGATAGCTTTTGCATTCAGGTATATCAAACATCGCATAGCCTCTATGTAGGCTTTCATCGTCATCAGCATCCGTCGAACATCCGGATGTTCCACAATTAACGCAGACTCTCCCTTAGGGGTATCTGATCTCCTTCCTTGCCGTCTTTCTAAGGCGTATTCGATGGCTTGCTGGTATGCCCGGTCAGCAACGGCAAGGCCTTCTAGGCCCACGGCCAATCTGGCTTGATTCATCATGGTAAACATGTACCTCATTCCAGAGTTCTCTTCGCCGACTAGGTATCCTCGTGCCCCTCCATTATCACCGAACTGCAGAACGCATGTAGGTGACGCGTGTATACCTAGTTTGTGCTCTAGTGAAATGCACTTAATGTCATTGGCTTCGCCGATATTTCCATTGTCGTCAACTAGGTTTTTGGGAACAATGAACAAACTTATACCTTTTGTTCCGACGGGGGCATCAGGAGTTCGAGCTAAGACCAAGTGGACGATATTGTCAGTTAAATTATGTTCACCCCACGTTATGTATATTTTCTGACCAGTAATAAGATAGGAGCCATCATCCTGTAACTCTGCTTTTGTGGTCAAGGCACCTACATCTGACCCAGCTTGAGGTTCGGTCAAGTTCATTGTCCCTGCCCATTCGCCAGTGATCAACTTTGGAAGCCATTTGAGTTTTTGGCCAATGTCGCCATGGGCCGTGAGTGCGTGGATAGATCCTTGCGTGAGCATGGGATTTAGAGACAGTGCCATGTTTGCGGCTGTTAGCATTTCTGTTATTGCTATACCTACAAGCCATGGAAATCCGCCACCACCGTATTCGGGGTCGAAACTTATTGCTCCCCATCCAGCATCAACGTATTGGCTGTATGCCTCCAGAAAACCATCAGGGGTCGTAACTGAGCCATCCGGGTTTAGGGAACTTCCCTGAAGATCCCCAGTTCTATTGGTGGGAGAGATAACTTGCGAAAAGAATCGACCGGCTTCGTCCAGTAAGTCCTCCAGAGATTCAAGGCCAACATTTTCGAAAGATGGAAAATCCTCAAGAGATTTAACGTCTACAACCTCTTTGAGCGTAAATTTCATATCTTCCAGCGGAGGAGTGTATTCACTCATGAATTCCCTTTCATCTTCTACAGTTTCAACAATTTAGTTCTTCCATGATGCTACCCATAGCATTAGGGCCCCGACTCGCTTAGACGACAATTTCTTGATGTCTATCTAAAGAAAAGAGTCATTGGTAGGTTCGAATGTGAGTATAAAGTCATATCAGAACTATTTTTAGCTTTTAACGAGTTTATGGGGCTTGCATGGTAGGTGTTTCAGAAGATAGTCAAATTCAAGATGTCAAAGTCTATATTTCTGGGACTTTCCTCGGGAATCTCTCAGTGGCGATGGAAACAGGTACCCCAGGAAGCAACTTAAACTGGGCAGGTCAAATTTTAGGTTCGGATTACTTGGTATGGGGTCTCAACCATAAGAAAGTAAATCTTCACTTCAAAGATGGCTCTCAGTTTGACGCCATTATTCGTCCAGGTGGCAAAGTCGTCCGAGCTACGAGTAGTTAGGTAAAGTCTTTTATGATTGAGGATGCGATGGATTTCGCTGCTTCGGAAGGTGAAATACTCCTGTCAAGAACTTCACTTATAATCAACTTCCCAGACTCACTTTGAAGCGCGTCTTTTGATACTGACCCGATTAGCAGTTCAAGGCGGTTTTGTATCTCCATCAGGGTCCGTTGTTCCTGTCGGATTTGAAATGACCCAGACTCCGCCAAATGGCTAGCATGGCTCTCGATAGCCGTAAGAATTTCTTCCGCCCCTTCTCCTTCAAGAGAGTTTGCCATAATTATCGGCGGCCTATATCCAGTTTTTTCTTCTAGGCCAGATAAATGACCGAGATCAAGCATAAGATCGAGATCTCTGCGGGTGTCATTCGCCCCTGGCCGGTCTGATTTATTCACAACAAAGATGTCGGCGACTTCTAGCAGTCCAGCTTTGTTGGCTTGCACCGCATCTCCCATTCCAGGAGTCACAACAACAACAGTAGTGTCTGCAGTTCCTGCAACGTCTACTTCCACTTGCCCTACGCCAACAGTTTCTATGATGACGGGGTTATATTGGGCGGCATCAAAAAGCTGAATAGCTGCCGGTACCGCCAGAGCTAGTCCGCCCGAGTGTCCTCTTGTAGCCATTGAACGGATAAAGGATCCCTCACCAGCAAGGTCATCCATTCTGATGCGATCACCCAGAATCGCTCCACCAGTTAGGGGTGATGATGGGTCGACAGCGAGTACTGCCGGCTTTTTTCCAATTTTTGATATGTTCTCGATAAGCCTTCCCGTCAAGGTAGATTTTCCTGACCCTGGCGCGCCGGTGATCCCGATCACATGGGTATTTCCAGCTTTTTGGTGGGCTAAGCCAGCAACATCGTCAGCAGGTTCTCCGCCCTTTTCGATGATTGATAGTAGTTTCCCTAAACTGCGTCTTTCACCAGATAGCGTTTGCTCAAATAATTGAGGTATGGAGTTATCTGAGTGGCTCACGTTCAATCTCGAGCAGATATTGCATCTCGAACTGTTGCAGCTACTTCTTCTGCTGAAGCTCCGGGACCAAGGATGGCGGCTATCCCTATTTTTTCAAGTTCGGCTATGTCCTCGTCTGGCACAATTCCTCCGATAATGAGGGGGATTTTCAGGCCAGCATCGCTAATTGCTTCCATCATTTTGGGTCCTAGAGTTAGGTGCCCGGCATTGTGCATTGATAACCCGATGGCATCTGCGTCTTCTTCTTCGGCTGCTGCGATGATGCTGGCAGTAGTTTGCCGTAACCCAAGATAAATTACCTCCATGCCTGCGTCTCTGAGGATCCGAGCGACTACTTTGATACCCCTGTCATGGCCATCTAATCCTAACTTTGCAAGGATTACTCTATATTGTTGGTCACTCATACCATTTAGCTCCTAGTCAGTTTAGAAGATATCAAACGATTGCTCTTTCAACGTATGTGCCGAAAACCTTTTCCATAGCATTCGCAATCTCTTCTTCTGTGGCGTACGTCTTTACAGCGTCGATGATCACCGGCATTAAATTCTGAGTTGAGTCCGAAGCCGTTTCAGTGATAGCAGCTAGGGCTTTGTCAACTTGCTCATTATTCCGGTCAGTTTTGACGTTTTGGAGTCGTTTGAGCTGGTACTCTTCAGTTTCAGCTCCGATCCGAAGAAGGTTCCTATCTTCAGGGCGGTCCCCTTCGGTGAATTCGTTTACCCCAACTATGATTCTTTGTCCCGAATTCACTTCTCGCTCAAATCTGTAGGCTGCGTCAGCAATTTCTCCCACAAAGTATCCGTTTTCGATACCGGCGAATGTTCCTTCTAGGATTGATCCACTTCCTAAGTCGTCGAGATGGGCAAAAATTTCTTCTGCTTGTCTCTCCATTTCATCTGTCATCCATTCGACATATGGGGCGCCTCCAAGGGGATCTGCAACGTTTGTTACACCGGTTTCATGGGCGACGATTTGCTGGGTTCGAAGAGCAATTCTTGCAGCATCTTCGGTCGGTAATGCTAATGCCTCATCAAAGCTATCGGTATGAAGAGATTGTGTGCCTCCCAAGGCGGCTGCTAAGGCTTGGATACCCACTCTGGCAATGTTGTTTTCAGGTTGCTGTGCTGTGAGTGAAACCCCAGCAGTTTGTGTATGGAATCGGCACATCATTGCGCGTTCATCAGTTGCTCCGTACCTGTCTTTCATCCAACGGGCCCAGATCCGACGAGCGGCGCGAAACTTACCTATTTCTTCAAAGAAGTCACTGTGGCTATTAAAGAAGAAGCTAAGTCGTCGTCCAAACTCATCAACATTCTGTCCGGCAGCGATAGCTGCCTCGACATATGCAAAGCCATTTGCGAGGGTAAATGCTAATTCTTGTGCTGCTGTGCTTCCTGCTTCTCTGATGTGATACCCAGAGATCGAAATTGGGTGCCATTTGGGCATTTCAGCGGTTGTGTATTTGACCATATCGGTGATGATTCTCATAGAAGGGCGTGGAGGGTAGATGTATTCTTTTTGAGCCTGATATTCCTTAAGGATGTCATTTTGTATTGTCCCGGCAAGTTGGTTAGGCGTTACACCGTTTTGCTCAGCTACAGCGATGTACATAGCAAGTATGGTCGCTGCTGGGCCGTTTATCGTCATAGATGTAGAAACTGTTGAGAGGTCTATGTCAGCAAAAAGGTCTTCCATATCAGAGAGTGTGTCAATTGCGACACCTGCTCTACCTACTTCTCCAAGGGACCACTCGCTATCTGAATCACGCCCCATAAGAGTAGGCATATCAAACGCTGTCGATAATCCAGTTCCACCATTTCGAAGGAGTTCCTTAAAGCGGAGATTGGTATCTTCTGCGGTGCCGAATCCGGCGAACATTCGCATAGTCCATAGTCGAGATCTATACATCGAAGGGTAGAGGCCCCGAGTAAATGGGTATTGGCCAGGATATGGCTCTGATCCATAGACAGGGTCAACGGGAACGCCAGACATAGTTTCAAATGGGACCTCTCGTAGACGGGCTTTGTCGTACTCAAGTTTCCACAATTCTCGAGGTTCTAAGCTCGGATTTTCTTCTGCTCCCACTCGTACTCCTTTATATGGATCTAATCGCATACATTCTAGACGCAAGTGAGTTAAATCTCATGCTGTGAATAAATCTGGCGCGAGCTTTATTGGCCAGCATGGAATTCAGAAATACTTCAGAAGTGCCGCTAAGCTACCCTTCGGAGGGAAATCACTATGGAACTTGGAATCTTTGGCTCGTCGAGAAATGTTTCTGAATTAACAGAACAGGTTCAGAAAGCCGCTGACCTTGGTTACGCGACCTTTTGGACGCCGCAAATATTTAACCTGGATGCGTTGACTGCCCTTGCAGTTGTTTCGTCAAAAGTGTCAGATATTCGGTTAGGGACATCAGTTGTCCCAACATATCCGAGGCACCCTATGATGCTGGCTCAACAAGCTTTAACTGTTAATCAGGTTTCTGGCGGGAGGTTGGACTTGGGTATCGGTTTGTCTCACAAACCAGTTGTGGAGGGGATGTGGGGCATGTCCTTTGATGGCCCTGTCGGTCATATGCGAGACTATCTCACGATCTTGATGGCTCTTCTCCACGAAGGGGCAATTTCTCATGGTGGGAAACATTTGACCAGCAGGGGAGGCATAGATGTCCCCGCGAATCCCCCTCCAGTTCTGGTAGCGGCTCTGGGTCCTCAAATGCTCAAGTTGGTAGGGAAAACTGCTGATGGGACTGCGACTTGGATGACAGGCCCAAAGACTATTCAAGATCATGTTGTTCCTGTGATTAATGATGCTGCTGAGAGTGAGAATAGACCTCGGCCCCAAGTTGTAGCAGCAATCCCTGTTTGTATTCATACGGATAAAGAAGTAGCGGTCGAGCATGCTAAGCGGGATTTTGGATTTTATGGTGACCTTCCTTCATATAGAGCGATGCTTGATCGTGAAGGTCTAGAGAATTCTTGGGATATCGCTCTCACTGGATCATTTGAGCAGGTAGCTGAAGGCATACAAGAGTATGTTGATGCAGGAGCCACGCAGGTAGTTGCCGCTGTATATGGGCCGGATGAATCGAGAGAAGAGACAGTTTCTCGGCTAGCTGAACTTCTCTAAGTCGCTAGTTCACTCTTGGCTGTCTGGTGGCCATAGGATTTCATCATTTATTTCTAGCTCTTCGCCATCGAGGTGAGGAAAGTGGCATGCTACCCAGTGGTCGTCGTTTCCTATTTGCCTGAATTTAGGTTCTTCCGTTGCGCATTTCTCAGTAGCTCGAGGGCAGCGGGTACGGAAACGGCATCCACTTGGTGGATCAATAGGTGAAGGGAGTTCTCCTTCCAATATGTCAGCGTTTGCACTGTGTTTATTGTTAGGGTCAGGAATCGCCGCAAGCAGCAAGCGAGTAT
>PBIQ01000042.1 GCA_002720485.1 Acidimicrobiaceae bacterium | reverse complement strand
TTGATAATGAGTTTATTGTCAGGACCGGGATCGATCACTTCAGTAACCGCATCACAAATCTCCTTGGCGTATGTGAGTTCGGTACCAGTGAACGATTCAGGAGAGTATTCGTAACGGATGATCGTATCAGGCACTGTTGATTCAAGATTTTTGCAAATTTCGGCAGCATCGGTTGCAATTTTCATGATTCCCAAGGTGTCCATTCCAAAGACAACCTGTCGCTGAAGTGTAGACGTCGAATTGTAGAAATGAATTATCGCTTGTTTGCTTCCGGCGATGGATTCAAAGGTTCGGTTTATTAACTCTTCGCGGCTTTGCACCAAGACCTGAATTGTCACGTCCTCAGGGATAGCATTTGCTTCAATTATTTCACGTACGAATTGAAAGTCGGCATCTGATGCTGACGGAAACCCTACTTCGATTTCCTTGAAGCCGATCGAAACGAGCGTTTCAAACATCCTCCACTTTTTTTCAGGATCCATGGGTTCAATTAGAGCTTGATTTCCATCACGTAGATCTACTGAGCACCACAATGGGGCTTTAGAAATAACGGTTGATGGCCATGATCTGTCCTCAAGATCAATGGGGTCAAATGGTTTATACTTTGAATAAGGCATCTTACTTGGTTGTTGGATGCTATGAAGGTGATTGTGTGTGCTCATATTTTCCTCTCGACTCGATTACGACTTCAGTAAGCCCCGATGGCCATACTGGTTAGGCCATCGGGCGTATAAGTCGAAGGTCAAGGAGTAGGTTGTGCACACTTAAAGGGTAGCTAGAAACTTTGCTTATCCCACGGTTAATTTTTGATTGGTCATCGAGTTTGATGGTTAATTCGGTCTCCGGACTCAAATAAGGCTTGACCTTCAGCCATCGCTTTCTTTGACATTCCCGTAGTCAAAAGGGAAGGTGCGAGTGATAGGGCGTTTAGCCTGCCAAGATCGTTTGCGGCCCAAATTGATCGAAGGCTTGCTTGAACAGCGACTGTTGGTTGGCTGGCAATCGTAGATGAAATCCAAGATGCACGATCATGGAGAGTTTCCATCGGGACGACTTCGCTGACCAGTCCTATTTGTTTGGCAGTGGTAGCGGAAAGCCTTTCATGGTTTCCCAAAAGTGTCATTCTTAGTATCTCGCCAAGCGGCATACGTTGCGCCATCTTCATGGGTTCGTAGACTGCTGGCATTCCGTATGTGACGTGAGGATCAAAAAAAGTAGCATGATCGGCTGCAATGATAATGTCGCATTCCGCAAGAAAGTAAAAGGCTCCGCCACAACACATTCCATTTACAGCGCAAATGACAGGTTTCCATAAGTCACAGGATTTAGGGCCTAGGTCGTCTCCTGGATCGTCGTACATGTAGTTATTAGATGTCCCGTACAGATTCTCGTTGTCGTCTAGGGCGGACATATCGTCGCCACGGTCAATTCCTACAGAAAATGATTTTTCCCCTGTTCCAGTAAGAACAATGGCATGGACATCATCCATTTCTCTAAAGGCCTGCCAAGTTGCTTGAATCTCTTCTTGCATTTTCTGGTTGAATGCATTGAGAACTTCTGGACGGTCAAGAGTTACCCAAGCGACATTTCCATCAAAAGTTATAGAAATTGTGTCAAATTTATCCGGATCGAAGTTAGTTACCATGTGTCTAGTTTGGCATGTAAATAGGAGAACACCACTGAACAACCACAATTTGCATTGCCATTTGTCTATACAAAACTAGAAAAGGCTCGCTAACGGGGCTTGCTTTGGCGAATGAGAGGATTCCCCTTTGACCACGTGATTTCTATTTTTCTTTGAGTTATGCGCCATCCATCATCAGTAAGGACCAGATGGTCATTGTAGACTCCTCCCATTTCATGAAAATCTCCGCCCGGAGTGTCTAATAAATGTTGGGTGACGTGAAGATAGCATCCGGCAGTTGCTTTATTACCGCGAATTTGAGCCCAATGATTTCCATTGAGATGCTGGACTGCGGTTAAATACTCACAACCATCAAACATCGCTTTTTTAATCTCTTCAATGCCGTTATAGGGCCGACCATAAATACCTACAGCGTTAGGGGCAAAGACGTTATCGAGGATGTCGTAGTCACCAGAATCAATAGCGAGTGAATATAGAACTTGAAGTTCCTGTATGGCAGCTTTATGTGCATAATCATTTTCGAGGCTTGTCATACTGTCTCCGATAGGGTGATTTGTACCTATTTAACTACCAAGACATATGTTCCATGTCAATATGGATATATGAATTGGAATTTTAATGGCAAAGTAGCAGTTGTGACGGGGGCTAGCAGAGGAATAGGAGAAGCAACTGTCAGGGGTTTGGACGCTGGGGGAGCGAGAGTCGTCCTCGTCTCCAGAAGTAAGGCCAAGCTAAACGAGATCTCATCTGGGTTATCAAACGACTCTCTAGTTATAGATTGTGACCTGAGTAGTGACGAAGCTGTATACGAAATTAGAGAGCGAACGTTAGAGAAATTTGAGCGTATTGATGTCCTTGTGAACAATGCAGCCGTTGAACGAAATGAACCAGCGCATCGTGCCACTGCGGAAGCGATTGATGAAACTCTTCTTGTCAATCTTCGACAGGTATTCATGCTCTGCTCAATCTTTGCTAAAGATCTATTTGCCACGCAAGGGAATGTTGTGAATGTAACCTCAACTGCTGCTGCGGGTGCAGGTGGAACACAAGGAGCATACGCTGCCTCTAAGGGTGGTCTCAACACGTTAACGAAGAACCTGAGTAATGAATGGGCCAACAAGGGAGTGCGTGTCAACGCATGCGCGCCGGGCCTTGTTCTGACTGAGATGTGGGAACCGACATTTGAAAAGTTGGGTCAAGAGAATGTGATAGAGAACTTCGTCAAGCGTGTGCCATTAGGGAAATGGGGGACGCCGAAGGAGATCGCCAATGTTGTCTGTTTCTTAGCATCAGATCTGGCATCCTATGTAACGGGGCAAGTCGTCAGAGTAGATGGCGGCATGCTAAACCTCTAATGAAAGAATTGTAGATTGAAATATTTGAACCGCTTCCACAAACAGATTTAGACTGGTCCAATTATGGCTACAAAAGAAACAGAACAGCGACTAACGGCTCTTATTGATCGCGAACAAGATGCAATAGGGTGCCCATATCCTATTTTCTCAGCATTGCGAGATGAAAGTCCCATTCATTTTAGTGACAAACTCGGGACATGGGTCTGTACAAAATACGAAGACATTATGGAAATATTGCATGATACGGACCGGTTTTCTTCACTGATGCCTACTGGTCCACGAGATGGGCGATCCGGATTTGCCACAGCTATGGAAGAACTGGCCGCTGATCCAAGTATGGCTGAGTATTTTCAAACGTTTTTAGCGAATGCAGCAAATGCAGCGGTTCTTCTAAATGCAGATCCGCCGGAACACCGACGACAGCGCAAAGCGGTCAATAGGGCTTTCCGCCCTTCAAGACTTCGGGGTATGGAACCCATGATCGAAGAAGTAACCGCGAAACTTCTTGACGAGATTATAGATAAGGGAGAATCTGAATTTGTCGCGGAATTCGCGGTAGGTCTCCCTATGACAATTATCGCTGTCGCCCTTGGGGTCGAGACAGACAATCTCGCAACGTTTAAAAAATGGTCCGATGATTTAGTAATGCCAGTAGGTAATCCAGATCCGACGACCGAAAAAGTCCGAGACTATCTGATATCTTTGTCCGAATTTAATGAGTTTTTTGGAAATCTACTCCAATTGAGAAGAGAAGAGGCTCAGGAAGATATTATTTCAGACGTAGCAAATGCAGAAGTCAACGATGAAATGTTGAACGAAGCAGAAATGCTCTCCATGCTTCAACAATTTCTAGTAGCGGGCAATGAAACGACGACAAAGTTGTTAACTAACCTGATGCACCATCTAGCGGTAGAAGACGGATTAGAAGAGCGACTAAGGGACGATGCAAGCCTAATCGATAATTTCATTGAAGAAGGCCTCAGATTTGAAGCGCCGGTAGGTGGTCTTTTCCGAATGGCGAAACAAGATACCACGGTTGGAGAAACCGAACTGCGTGAAGGTGATCATATTTGGTTGATATTTGCAGCGGCCAATAGAGACCCTGAGATGTTTAGCCAGCCAGATACGTTTTCGGTCGATCGAGAAAATGCACGAGACCATTTAGCTTTCGGACACGGAGAACATTTCTGTATTGGGGCTATGCTCGCGAGACTTGAGGCCAGAATTGCAGTCGAACAAATACTAGAACGAATGAAAAACATTCGCCTTATTGAAGGCAGGAACAAATTTGAGTATGAAGACACTTTTGTTCTTCGCGGTTTAAAGGAACTGCACATTGCCTTTGACGCCCGATGATGACGTACAGCTACATTTGAGAGGGAAGTACAGTGTCTGAATGCCCTGCAAATCCACAAACGATTTCGGATGTAGATATATTTGCACCTGAGACGATAGAGAATTGGTATCCGACTTATGATTTACTTCGCAAAGAAGCGCCGATATATCATGTACCGGGAACAAAAACCTACTTCTTAACTCGTTACGAAGACATATATCATGTTCTCAGAAAGACCGACATTTTTCGAAGAGGCGGTGGAACTTCTAGGCCCCTAATTTCTGATCCTGAGGCGCTGGAAACATTCAAAGAAGGTTGGCCCAAAAAAACTGTCCTAGGATCGAATCCACCTAATCACCGACGTTATCGCGACATGGTGGATCATTTTTTCTCAGTAATAGGTGCTGAAAAGCAAACAGACCTGATCACTGGCATAGTCAACGAACTTATCGATCGCTGGATAGATGATGGCGAAGTAGAATATGTAAAGAGCTTCGCAGAGCCCCTACCGTCAATGATCATTACGATAATGATGGGGTTCCCACTTGAAGACCTGCAAAACTTGAAAGTTTGGAGCGAGGCATGGGTAGCCCCATTCTCACTCCAACTTACAGCTGAGGAAGAACGTCAGGCAGCACGGCACATGGTCGAATTTCAACATTACATCCACGAACACATAGATCAAAGAAGAAAAACCCCAGGCGATGATGTCATCTCCTATCTAGTGCAAAATCCAGTCAAACTTAAATCAGAAACAAGAATGCTGACCGACGCAGAAATAATTAACATGGTTGACCACCTATATATAGGTGGGAATGAGACAACGACCTTTGCGTTGACTTCTGGAATGTGGCTCTTAATACAGAATCCGTCTTTACAAGATGACCTACGCGCTGCCCCTGAAAAGGCTAGGTCATTCGTAGAGGAGGTTCTAAGGTTAGAATCACCGACTCAGGGAATGGATAGACATGCAGCAGAGGATACAGAAATTGCGGGTGTGCACATCCCCAAAGGGTCACATATACATATAAGGTATGCTGCGGCTAATAGGGATGAAAAACAGTTTAGTTGCCCAGTCGACATTGATATCGACCGAGAGAATGCCCACAGGCATCTAGCATTCTCCCTTGGTGAGACACATTGCCCAGGAGCGGGACTAACTCGACTTGAACAGACTATCGCTGTGCAAACGATCCTAAAGAGAATGAAGAATTTCTCATTTGCGCCAAATAAAAACACTTTTCAGCATCATCTAAATTTCACTCTACGATCCTTTACAGACCTTCATTTCACATTCGATAAAATCTAGATCAAAAATGGTACGGGAACTTATTCCAATTCGGATCACGCTTTTCTAGAAACGCATCGCGCCCTTCTTCAGCTTCGTCAGTCATATACGCAAGTCGAGTAGCTTCTCCAGCAAAGAGTTGCTGTCCGATCAGGCCATCGTCGACAAGATTCATTGCAAATTTTGCCATCCGGTTAGCCATCGGTGACTTTTGGTTAATTATCGACCCCCATCGCAATGCTTCAGCCTCTAATGAATCATGTGGAACAACAGCGTTGACCATCCCCATCCTGTGGGCTTCATCAGCCGAGTATTGATTGCCGAGGAAGAAAACTTCTCGAGCGAATTTTTGTCCGATGTGTTTCGCTAGGTAAGCAGATCCAAAACCGCCATCAAAACTAGCTACATCCGTATCTGTTTGCATAAAAATGGCGTGCTCTTTGCTCGCTATTGTCAAGTCACACGTTACATGAAGACTATGACCTCCACCTACTGCCCATCCTGGAACCACGGCGATAACAGGCTTCGGTATGATTCGTATCAGTCGTTGCACTTCGAGAATATGAAGACGCCCTACTCGAGATGGGTCAATTGTCTCAGAAGTTTCGCCTTCAGCGTATCTATAGCCGTCTTTTCCTCGTATGCGTTGATCACCTCCGGAACAAAATGCCCATCCACCATCTTTCTGTGAAGGTCCATTGCCCGTAAGCAAAATGCAACCAATGTCAGTACTCATTCGTGCATGATCTAAAGCCCGGTAAAGTTCATCGACTGTTTTGGGCCTAAAAGCGTTCCGGACTTCAGGGCGATTAAACGCAATTCTTACGGTCCCCTGATCCTTCGCTCGATGGTAAGTAATATCTTCGAAGCCAAATTCCGAAATATCATCCCAGGAATCGTTATCAAAAATCTGTGAAACGGTATAACCCATAGCGTCATCCTATGTCGATATGTTCATTCTCACGCGCCTAAGGAATCGAAAACCAATAAACGTTTAGGAAAAGAGTAATTACTCTATGCTATTTCGTCGGGGTAACCACCATTCCGGAGTAGCTTCGCTGTGGTTCTTAACATACTGATTCCAGCGTTCATCCCTTGATGGGTCGACTTCACCTTGAGTCTCGGACTGGACTAATGGAGAGGCCCCATTTATGGGATCAAGCCATTCAAGCCTAAATTCTTCAAAACAATCCATAAAATCAACATTATGGTGGTAATCGGCTACCTGATGCTCCATGAAGCCATCAAAGTTTTCGAAAGACAATAAAACGTAGTAAGTACGTTCATCGGTGGCTCGGAAATATTCGTACCTGACTACAGCAGTTTCGTTTTCATGCGTGGCACGAAAAACTGTTCGCGCTATATCTTCAAAGAAATCTTCAAATTCGGGTTTTAGCTTAGCTTTAGCGAGGAGTGTAGACATCTTTTGAGTATGACAGAATTCCCTAGTATGTCAAAGTTCAATCATCGTCGACTCTGCGACTTTCTTCCAAGAGATTGATTTCCCAAAGCACCTGATCAAGCCGATCGGCGGCAGCGATGGGAGCAAATTTCTGAGGTCGTTCTTCGCTGATACAACTTGAAAGTGGGGAGAGGATAGTCCAAGGTGCAGGATGACAGAACTGCACTATCGACAACCTGTCTCCACGCTGATCAGGGTCCGCTATTACCCTGTGGATGCCTGTAGGGACAACCCCGTTACTTATATGCTCGAGCATAATTCCAGTATTTATAATGAGGTGATCTTCAGGTGGAGACGCATCCATCCAGCCTTCTTCAGTTTTAATTTGAAGCCCTCTTGCAGTCGACCGTGGCAAAGCTGTAATGAGATTAATATCGCCGTGTTCTTCAGCCCAAATATGTGACTCGCTAGGTGCTAGATTCATTTCAGGATAATGAATTGCACGAGATAAAGTAGCTCCGTCAGGAACGCATCGGTCAAAGAAATTTTCATCGCACCCTAAACCAAGCGCGATGATTCTCAAAAACCTTAATTGGATATCTAATACTTCCTCATGAAACTTTTCAAGTGTTTTCGTAATGCCGGGAACTAATTCTTCTGGAAAAGCATTTTCATGAAAACGATGAGGATATTTTTTCCTAAGGGGATGCCCAACTGGAGTACTTTGACCCCAATTTAGCATCTCCTTCCAATCAGGGATGTCCGAAATAGCAGCAGTTTCGACTAAGAGTCCGGTGTATCCTCTCTGACCATTAGCGCCTTCAGCAACCGCCGAGTTCTTCAACTCAGGGGCTAAAGCGAAGAATTCTTCAAGCTTCCCATATACGTCATCGAGAAAATTTTGTGAAATATCATGAGCGCTATAAACGAATCCGGTCTCTAGGCTCGTCATTACACCTTCAACAATGCTTTTGCGTTTCGAACTATCGCCGCGTTCGAATGCTAAAAGGTCGACATCGAAGACTTTGCTACCCATGCTTTTACCTTATCGGGTCAAATCGTATAGTTAAGCCGATTCTGGCCCGACGACAATACGAGGTCCGAATCGGTTATTATTGACATGTGGGTATACAGCGAAAATCACGGGTCCTGTTAGGGCTTCTCCTCACAGCTGCTTTAGTTCCCTTGGTCTTTATATCTTCAGCATCATCACAATCTCAAGAAGATCTTGACACGATCGAGCAGGCAAAAGACGAGCGAGAAAGAGCCCGCGAACGGGAACTAGCGGCAGAATCTGAAATAGCGCTCTTGGAAGCTGAAGACATAGAAGTTGTCAAAGCTCTTGAAGCGGCAACCAGTCTCGTGTACTTGCAAGAAGCCAAAGAACAAGCAGCTCAGCAGAGATTAGACGCTGCGCTTGAATCAAAAGTCGTAGCCCAAGAGGGATATCTAGAAATAGCGCAAGAGATCAAACTGCTGGAAGAAAGGGCAGTTGCATACGCAGTCGAATCATATCTTGGGTTAAGTGATCAACGTGCAGAGGCATGGTTCGAAGCCGATGATGCTACGACAGCTGCCCACAAGATCGCCCTTTTGGATTTTGTGACGAGCGATACCAATGATGTTCTTGACCGTTTAAAATTAATTCAAGAAGAACGTGATTCTCTCCTTAGTGCAGCTTCGGATGCAGAGGACGAAGCAGATCTTATAGCTGCCGAACTTGAAGAAGTCCGCCTAGAACTAGAAGCAAAGCGAGCTATCCAAGAAGAACTTAAAAAAGAGCTGGATGTTCGCAGGGAGCATTGGAGCAATGTCCTTGCTGCGGCAGTACAGGAACAAGAAGATATAACTGACTTTATTGTCGCAGAAGAAGATCGTATTGCTAGAGAACTAGAAGAGGCAAGAAGACGAGCTGAACTGGAAGCACGACTCGGACAAATTAGCGAATCGGGATGGGTATGGCCAGGTGGCGGCAACGTTACTTCACCTTTCGGAATGCGCCTTCATCCAATTCTTGGATATGTAAGAATGCATAATGGAGTGGATATGCCTTGTGCAATTGGCGACCCTATACGTGCCGCAACAGAAGGCATCGTTACTATCGCTGAGTCCTATGGTGGCTATGGAAACACGGTGGTAATACAGCACGCAAACTCTATATCAAGCCTGTACGCCCACTTAAATTCATGGTCAGTGAATGTCGATCAATATGTGTTCACTGGTGAACAAATTGGTGCCTGCGGAACGACTGGACTTTCCACAGGACCACATTTACATTTTGAAATCAGAATTAGTGGTGTGCCCGTCGATCCGATGCCCTACTTGCCCTAGTTGAACACAGCGATCAGTGTAAGAACGAAAGTTGCTAATAAAAGTAGAAACCCAAGCAATAGAAGATTAGGGACATATCGCGAGATATTTCGAAGTGGTTGCCTCGCATCTGATATCGGTGTAGCTGGGCCATCATAAGAATTTCGATCAAACGGCCTAGGAGCTACACCTGGAGGATCAATCATTGTAGATCTGCCTGTGCGGACCTTCTCGCTCCACCGGACACCACTCCACCAACGTTGCTCATGCCGATGATAAGGGTCAGGCTCCCAATTTCCTGAACGTTTATCTGATTGGTAGTCGTCTTTGCTTGCCATTCTTTCGCTGTTCTTTGTCGAAGTAATACAATGTTCTCACAGAATCTAAATGATGAAAAAACTACTATGGTCTATCTAGTTCGATGAAAGGTACGATTTCGTGGATATTGAATTAACCGACATAGCTACAATCTTCAACGAGCAGATTAAAAAGAACGTTTCAGGCCTTGTTACTGGCTTCAGCGTCGACTCGCGTACGGTTAAAGAGGGAGATTTGTTCATACCTTTAATTGCTGAACGAGATGGGCACGAGTTTATAGCAGATGCCATTTCGGCTGGGGCGATAGGGCATCTCTATAGTCATGGAGAACCCCAGAAGAATGGAATTAAGGTCAATGACACCATGGAAGCGCTCCATACGTTAGCTTGTGAAGCCAGGAATAAAATAGGCGCGTTGACTATAGGAATTACAGGATCAGTAGGGAAAACTACAACTAAAGACATGATTAACGAATGCCTATCAGCAGTGTCTACAGTGACGGCAAGTAAGCAATCATTCAATAATGAAATTGGGGTCCCGTTAACAATTCTTTCCTCCATTCCGGAAACTGAGTATTTGGTCATCGAGATGGGCGCCAGAGGAATTGGGCACATTCGAACCCTCTGTGAGATAGCAAATCCAAAAATAGGTGTAGTCACATGCATAGGAATAGCCCACAGTGAATTCTTTGGTGACATTTCAAAGACAATTCAAGCAAAAGGAGAGCTTGTTGAATATCTGGAAACAGATGGGCTAGCTGTATTAAACAACGACGATGACAACGTTCGGGATTTACGATACAGGACGTCAGCAGAAATCCTTACGTACGGCTGTGGAAGCGGAGATGTGGTAGCTGAAAATATCACGATTAGGTCTGACCTTAAACCGAGCTTTACGCTACGTTCACCTTGGGGGAATTCAGAACTGAACCTCAATACCACAGGTGCGCATAACGTGACGAATGCACTAGCCGCAGCTGCAACCGCGATGCATGCCAATGTTCCCATCTCTAAGGTTGTCGAAGCTTTAGAGACGCTCGAAATTTCCCCATTGCGAATGGAAACATTTGAAACTACGGGGGGCGGGCTAGTCATTAATGATTCATATAATGCAAATCCACTATCGATGAAAGCAGCTCTAGGAGCATTGGCTTCATCTGGGCGAAAAGAGCTTATAGCTGTTCTAGGAGTTATGGCTGAACTTGGAAACGAGCATGAAAGTAGCCATATTGAAATCGGTGAATTAGCAAAATCTGAGGGTATTAATGTCATATCCATAAACGTAGAAGAGTACGGAGGACATCTGGTCGAAACGGTAGACGATGCGTTCCAAGCTCTCACAAGTATGACGAATTTAGGAAGAAACACTGCAGTCTTATTGAAGGGATCCCGAATTACTGCTCTTGAATCTCTTGCAATGAAACTGTCAAATAAAGAACAGGCCTAGTCGGTCGGGAGCCTATCGGGCATCAATGGCGAATTCGTTATTAGGTATTGAGCAAGCTTTACAGTGTCGCAATGCTCGCAAAGGTATATGAGCTTCGCGCTTTGCATGGATAATTGTGTGCCGCGAGACTTCGCTACTACAGCTTCATATGCGGGACGGACGTCTCTGGAATCACACTTGGCACATTGAGGTTGGAGATTTCTAACCCACGTTAACCCACATGCCTGACACTCAACCTCAATCTGATCATCAGCGGATCGCCCAATAAGGTCATCGCATTCACCGCACCTAGGGCAAGCAACAAGCACATCCATAAGAAAATTGTATTGACTGTCCTAGAAGTATTCAACAAACAGGCAATCGGTTAGGATCGTACTGGAGGCACGTAATGGGCAAAGAGGCTACTTACTACCAAATTCTTGGAGTTTCCCCAAGTGCTAAACACGAGGAAATCCGTGCTGCATATTTAGCTAAAGCCAGGAAGCTCCATCCTGATAACTTTCAAAATGCACCTAAACGTGAGCAAATCCGATCTGAAGAATTAATGCGCGAACTGAACCAGGCTTGGTCGACCCTATCAAGTAAAGAAAAACGTTCTAAATATGACTTGAAAATCTCGACCGGAAAGTCGGATAACAGAAGTTATCCATCCTTCGATGGTGGTTCGTATGAAGAATGGACTCGGGAACCCACTCCGGAGCGAACAACACCCCGCTATGCAACTGAAGAAGAAATGAAACTCACATGGTTCGCAAAATTAGTGAAACCTCTCCCTCTTGGTTTGATATTCGTGGCAGTGGTTGCTGTAGCGATAATCGCATCGATAGGTGTTGGTAATAACGGTGATTCGAATAGGTCAGTTCCGGCGGTCAGGCCAACAGGTCAGCCAATCGACTGTTTGAACTATGGTGCTGGCTCAAAGGGTGAAATCGTGAAATGTGTGAGTGGGGAGTATGACGCAATAATTTACCGTATCGTTCCAGCCCGAGAAGGATGCCCGAAAGATCTGAAGGAATTCTATAAAGGCGACGGCGAGGTGTTCTGTATTTTTGAGGACAATAACTCTAATTAGAGTTTGGTTGCTTCCATTCTCAGAATGCCATCGAATAATGCCATGCCGAACATCAATTGAAGTAGCCCTTCCGAACTGTATATCTCGCTCACCTCTCTTCTTGTGGCCGAAGAGATTGATCGGACATCAAATACAAAACTCTCGGCGACACTTCGAATGAATTCACGATTCGCAATAGGGGTGGTCTCTGGCTTATGCGATAAGTAACTAACGCCAAGAAGCTCCGACATCCTATGCTTCACCAAAGACAAAGCACTATCGGGTACGGCTCCAATAGAAAGTAAACCTTCCTCTAAAATTGTCCATCTCATCCCTATTGCAGGAATATGAGTAAAGAGGTGAGAAAAATTATGAGATATATCGGAACTCGTAACAGGAGAATCAGGAAATTGTGGTGTAGGAACAATCGTTGTATCCATCTCTTCGGGTTCTCTTCCCAGCGCAATCAGCATCTTGGAAAAACCGTGGAATAAGGCAACGCCAATAGATAATTCAGCTATCTCTTTCTGAGTGAAGCTTGATAAGAGCAAGGATTTGATTTCATCGGGAACTGGCCCTGGAGTAAGAATAAAATGATCAGTGAATTTGAGAGCTGCTAAAAAATCATCCGATAAATGGGAGTCACCCCAATTCCCATCAATCAGTTCCACTTGACTTTCACCGAAACCTGCTTCACGAGCTAGGGAGAACCTTACGTTTTTTCAATATCCACAATCAGTTATTCGAGCATTGCGTACCCGCACAGCCTCTTTCAGTTGATGAGACAGAGACCCGCCGGACCAAAACGTCCCATACAGGTCACGGAACTGTAATCCGATCTCCTCATTTGGCCATGCGAGTCCAGATTTGTAGTTATTTGACATCAGGTTCATCCTAGTAGCTATTTAGATCGAGTCTAAATAACGAAGTTGACTAACTTTCCGTCTACGATGATTTCTTTCTTAATTTCTGTATCTGAAATGATCGAAGCTATTTTCTCATCTGCTAATGCAGCATTCCGCAAATCCGAAGAAGAGAGATCAGATGGAACAGTAATTTTACTTTTAAGTTTTCCATTGATCTGAATTGGTATTTCAACTGTTTCACTCACCAAATAAGTAGGATCTGGGACCGGGAAAGGGGAGTAAACAATACTAGAGTCATTTCCAAGCATCTCCCATAGTTCTTCAGCGACATGAGGGACAAGAGGTGCAATTAGGTGAATTAGTACGTCCGCTACCTCTCGAGGTGTTTCCGTATTAGATTTCGTTATCTCATTATTTAATTCTGTAATTCGAGCGATTGCAGTGTTGAAACGAAGATTCTCCATGTCTTCTCTTACAGAGTGGATAGTTTGGTGAAGGATGCGTTTGAGTTCAAGGGGCGTTTCTTTATCAACGATTTGAAGGGCCCCAGTTTCTTCGTTAACCAGATTCCTCCATACTCGTTGGAGAAGCCTTAAAGACCCAACGACCGATTTCGTTTCCCATGGACGATCTTGATCAAGTGGGCCCATGAACATCTCGTACAATCTAAGCGTGTCAGCGCCAAATTGATCGTACATCTCATCTGGAGTCACTGAATTTTTAAGTGATTTTCCCATTTTTCCAAAGGAACGGGTCACTACTTCATTCTGGTATGTAAAATCTCCATTCTCTTCTACAACTTCTGAAGCTTCAACAAAGATCCCTCTTGAGTCTTGGTATGTAGCAGCTTGAATGTAGCCCTGGTTATACAAGCGGTGAAATGGTTCTGGTGTACTCACATGACCAAGGTCAAAGAGAGCTTTATGCCAAAACCGGCTATACAGGAGATGTAAAACTGCGTGTTCGACGCCTCCAACGTACAGGTCGACGCCGCCAGTTTCTCCATTCATCCAGTAATCCTCAACGTCCTTAGAGACGAATTGTTCATCATTGGTGGGATCTAGATACCGCAAGTAGTACCAACATGAACCAGCCCATTGTGGCATTGTATTCAACTCACGTTTGTAAGTCTTCATACCATCACCAATGTCTAGCTCTGCATATACCCAATCTGAGGCTCGACCTAACGGAGGTTCAGGATCGCTTGTCTCGTCCAAACTTCTTGGAGCCCAGTCCATAAGGTCAGGCAATTCAACTGGAAGATAATTTTCAGGTACAGCAACAGGTAAATCTTCGTCGTCGTAGACGATGGGGAAGGGTTCACCCCAGTATCTTTGTCTGCTAAACAACCAATCTCTTAGTTTGTATGTTGTGTTCCTAGTGCCGTTCTCAGTTTCTTCTAACCATTCAATCATTCTCTCTTTAGCATCAGTGATGTTCAGGCCATCCAGGAATTGGCTATTGATTGCAGGGCCGTCTCCCGTGAATGCATCTCCGTCCCAACCTTCAGGAGGTTGGACAGTGCGAATAATTTCTAAGTCGTATTCCTGAGCAAACTCCCAGTCGCGCTCGTCCTGACCGGGAACTGCCATGATTGCCCCTGTTCCATATCCCATCAGCACATAATCAGAGATAAAGATAGGTATTTTCTTGCCGTTTACAGGCACTGTTGCGAACTCTCCAACAAACACTCCCGTTTTCGTTTTGTTTTCTTGCCTATCTAGATCAGATTTCTGGGATGAGATTTTTTGATAATTTTGAACTGCTTCTAATGGTGTAGGCATCCCGTTTTTCCATCTTTCAGGGGTTTGATCAGGCCAAACGTCAGCTACGATTTCTCCCAAAAGTGGGTGCTCCGGTGCTAAAACCATATAGGTGGCGCCAAACAGAGTGTCGGGCCTAGTCGTGAAGACCTTGAATTCCGTTTCTTCAGTTTTGAAAGTGATTTCAGCACCTTCACTTTTACCGATCCAATTCCTTTGCATTGTCTTTATTGCCTCGCTCCAGTCAAGGATTTCAAGATCTTGCAAGAGCCTGTCGGCATAGGCAGTGATTCGCATCATCCATTGTTTGAGAGGTCGGCGGAAAACTGGGTGGTTGCCGCGCTCGCTCCTACCTTCAGCTGTGACTTCTTCATTGGCTAATACTGTTCCAAGTGCCGGGCACCAGTTAACTGGAGCTTCAGCCAAATAGGCTAAGCGATATGAGTTGATTGTTTCCCTTTGCTGGGCGGGGGTCAATGAGTCCCAATTGGATTCGTCATCTAATTTGATATCTCCGTTCGAAAGAAGAGATTCAAGGTCTGAGATTGGCCTTGCTTTATCGACAGTGGGGTCATACCACGAATTGAACAGTTGCAAAAATATCCACTGTGTCCATTTGTAGAACTCTAGGTCAGTTGTTGAAACTGAGCGTCGACTATCATGACCTAGGCCAAGACGCCTGAGTTGATTCCTCATATTCGAAATATTTGCATTGGTGTTATCACGAGGATGTTGGCCGGTCTGTCTCGCATGTTCCTCAGCTGGTAGGCCGAAAGCATCGTACCCCATGGTATGAAGCACGTTGTATCCAGTCATCCGCTTATACCTTGCGAACACATCTGTCCCTATAAAGCCTAAAGGATGACCAACATGTAAGCCTGAGCCTGAAGGATATGGGAACATATCCATTATGAAGAGCTTGGGAGCTTCAATGCGGCCAGTTTGATCTGCAAGTTTTCCAGATGGATTAGGGGCAAAGTAAGTTCCATCTTGTTCCCAACGGTCTTGCCACTTCTCCTCGATCGTGTTAGCAAATGCTGAGTCGTATCTGTATTCAGGTGTATCAGTGCGTTCATTCATTGGTTAAAGACTAGGCCAACGCTGGGTCAATTATGCGGTGTAAGGTGAGAAACTACAGTAATCACTACGATTGGCAATAAAGGCATGAAGGACGTAAATAGCAAAGACAAATCAGCACTTTCTCTTGAAGCGGCGATCTTTGATTACGGTGGAGTTATGTCGTTTTCTCCGCTCTGGAGAGTCCAGCTTTTAGCTGATGCCATGAAGGTCCCGAAAGAAATATTCGCAAAGATAATATTTGGTGGATCTCAATCTGAACAGGACAACCCTTGGCATGAGGCGGAGTGTGGACGACAACCGCTTGATTCGACTTTCGCTAAACAAATGCAACATCGTCTAACTCCCTACGGAGCGACATTCGATCTAGACTTTTTCCTTCCGTGGGTTGCCGAAGCGGAGAACGAACCTGACCCAGCGATGATATCGATAGTAGATGAGTTGCGAAAAGCTGGATATCGGCTTGCTTTACTCACCAACGCTGTTCGAGAATTTAGGCCAGTAATTGAAAATACTATCCCGATCTACGACTTATTCGACGTCATTGTGGACTCATCGGAAGTAGGAATGAGAAAACCTGATAGGGAGATATACGACTTAACTAGCCAAGAGCTAGGTGTTGAAAATAGTCGCTGTTTAATGATAGATGACCTCATAGCTAATGTTGAAGGGGCGGAAAACGCTGGTATGAAAGGCCTACTATTTACAACATCTGAACAAACTGCTTCTGAAATCAGAAGCTCATTCGAATTATCCTCCGCTCCAGAAAAGTAATTTGATCTTGGTGTTTCGCGGAGACTATTTCAGTGGTAAAACCCGTTAATGTCATTATCGTTCGACGAAGCCGTGAAACAGGTCTGTGCTTCAGGCAGCCTATTCGAAATAACTGAAACTGAAATACGTGGAACCAACACAAGGGTGTTCGTAGGGACGCCCCCCAACTTGAGGTTTCTGTATCAGATGGCAGAGGAGCGAGAAGATGAATTCGTCATTTATGAAGATGAACGGTGGACTATGCCTCAGATCTTGGAGTTATCGGGCGAAATCGGATCTGCACTGGCAAACGAGTTCGATATAGAAAAAGGTGACAGAGTAGCGATCGCTATGCGCAACTACCCTGAATGGATAGCAGCATTTACTGCCATCACTTCAATTGGTGCTGTCGCTGTCCCACTGAATGCATGGTGGGAGCCAGATGAACTAGGTTTTGCCATAAATGACAGTGGAGCAAAAGTAATATTTGCAGACACCGAACGCATTCAAAAAATTTTAGAATCGAACACGGACACTACGTCGATGCAAATCGTCAATGTAAGGTCAACCTCAAAAGAATACGATTCAAGCATCCCTCTTGAAACCCTTCTTAACTCAGCATCCACGATGCCAGAAGTCCAGATTGATCCTGATGATAACGCTACGATTTTGTACACTTCTGGGACGACAGGAACTCCCAAAGGTGCAGTGAGCTCGCATCGAGCTATCTTAAGCGCCCTTTTGGGATTCTCTGCCAGAGCACAAGTAGCAGAACTAGTAGAACCTCAAACGAACGCCAGCGAGAAACCAGCAAGAAATTCGTTCATGCTATGTGTCCCGTTATTTCATGTAACCGGTCTAATACCGGTAATGCTTGGATCTTTCGTTGGTCAATCAAAACTCGTAATGATGCATAAATGGGATCCTGATCGAGCTCTTGAGCTGATAGAGAATGAAGATGTAACACATTTCATTGGGGTTCCCACTATGAGCTGGGATTTACTTGAAGCTGAGACTTTCAATTCGAGGGACACATCCTCATTGAGGTCTGTGGGTGGTGGAGGAGCGCCAATGCCACCAGAGCTTGTGAAGCGGATAGATGAAAACTTCAAGCGGGGCAAACCCGGTTTAGGATATGGAATGACAGAAACAAACGCATACGGTCCGCAAAATACGGGTAAAGAGTTTCTTGATCACCCAACATCTACGGGAAGACCAGTTCCAATCATGCAATTGCGCGTAACAGACTCAAATGGAAAAATTGCTAGCCCAGGGGAGAAGGGCGAATTATGGTTTAACGGACCCACAATAATCACTGAATATTGGAATCGGCCCGAGGCTACAGCACAGTCGATAGTAGACGGATGGTTGAGATCTGGGGACATTGGCCACATAGATGAAGATGGAAGAGTTTTCGTCAGCGATCGCGTAAAGGATATGGTTCTAAGAGGTGGAGAGAATATATATTGTGCCGAAGTCGAAGCAGTACTATATGAAATTCCTGAGGTGTATGAATGCTCCGTTTACGGGATTCCAGATGAGCGACTAGGTGAAAAAGTCGCCTGCCATATCATGGTTCGCCAAGGAGAATCATTAACCGCTGAACAAGTAACGGCAGCGCTACAAGGTCAGATTGCCTCATATAAAATACCGGAAATTATAACCGTAGTTACTGAGCCCTTACCGAGAAATGCATCTGGAAAGATACTAAAGAGAGAGCTGCGTGAAAAGGTTACCGATACTTCAGCTGCCGATATTTAGAATATCTAACAGCTCACTCAGAGACTTGATTGTGTGATCAACATCAGTGTTATCTTGATCACTTTCTGGATTAAACCAACACGAAATTAAGCCTGAAATCCTTGCCCCCTCCATGTCAGAGGAGAGGCTATCTCCAACCATCATGACGTTTTCATCTTTGCTTAGCCCGAGCAGATTGAGTGCTTCATTGAATATAGAGGGATTCGGTTTTGGTATACCAAACTCGCCTGAAACAACAACGGCATCAAAGTATCGTTCGTAGTCATGTATCTCTAGTCGAGACCTTTGCGTTTCACTGACACCATTAGTGACAATGGCCAATTTTACTTCCCCTTGTAGCCTCTCTAAAAGGGGTTTTGCTTCAGGGTAGAACCTTCCACATTTTCCCAAATTTGTCGTGTAGCTATTCGCAAGAGCTTTAGGGTCTTTACTCTCATCAAGTGCCTCTAATAATTGTTCAAAGCGATTAACTCGAAGATACTCAAGGTCTATGTGTTCTTTTTCAAGCAGCTTCCAAAGGCGCTTGTTAATTGCTTTATAAAGGGTGATTGTCTCGTCAGTAGGTTGAACTCCATGGTCATGAAGAGTCATATTTAGGGCTTCTCGCTCTGAAGCTTCAGAATCAAAAAGTGTGTAGTCAAGATCGAAAAGGACCGCATCGATAATCATCAGATAATCATATAAGGATTACAGGGGACCTATTGGGCGATGCCCAATATCAGAAAGATTAAGTTAGGATATTCATACACGTGTATCGACAAAATGAACTAAATATGAGAAAAACTGCAATTTCAAAACTAGCAGTCATGATTACCGCTGCATCAATGGCTAGTTCAGTGTTATTCGCACCATCTGCAGGAGCTGTCGATATACCTCAAACATTTCAGGGAGATTCGGAAACGGTTATGAGCCTGACCCAATCTGAGGGGCAATGGGCACGCCAATACGCCGCAGAAATGTTGGAGAAATATCCAAAATTACAAACAAATCCATATGCAGTATTAGCGAAATTCACATCTGATGCGTCCATTAGCGAGATAAATCAATTACTTAGTGAAATAGGTGCAACGGTAGTTGACCACTTTCCTCATACAAATATGTACTTGCTAGAAACCGTAGAAGGTAACATCAATGCAAAGAACTTCCTCTCAGCGTCCGACCTAATAGACTTTGTAGAGTTCGACCAGGTTATTAGAGCAGACAATATTTCAAATGATCCACGTATCGGCGAACTCTGGGGACTTATAGGGAACAATGGAATTAATGCTTCGGGGGCATGGAACATTTCATCTTCAGCTAGTGAAGTCGTCGTCGCTGTAATCGACTCGGGTGTCGATATTAGTCATCCAGATTTATCTTCCGTTATTTGGACTAACCAAGATGAGATTGCAGGCAATGGAATAGATGACGATGGGAATGGGTACATCGATGACACTAACGGGTGGGATTTTGTTTTCAACGACAATTCACCTGAAGATGGCAACGGACATGGAACGCATGTCGCAGGAACTATTGCGGCTATAAGAAACAACAACATTGGTGTTGCCGGTGTTGCCAACAATATAAAGATCATGCCCTTACGGTTCTTAGATTCCTCCGGTAATGGATTCACCAATAACGCCATTGCTGCTCTAAATTACGCCGTAGCTAACGGGGCACCAATCTCCAATAACTCGTGGGGTGGAGGTGGCTACAGCACAAGTCTCTTCAACGCAATTGAGTCAGCAAATCAGGCGAGCCATACATTCATAGCTGCCGCAGGTAATTCCGGACGCAACATAGACTCAGATCCTTCATATCCTGCTGCATATAACAACACGAACATAATAAGTGTCGCAGCAATAAATTCATCGGGGGATTTGGCTAGTTTCTCTAATTATGGAATCAGCAATGTTGATATAGCAGCTCCGGGAGTCTCTATACTTTCGACAATTTCGCATCAGTACTGCGGACAAACAAGTGGCTCTGATTGTTACGCTTCACTGAACGGAACTTCTATGGCAAGTCCACACGTCGCTGGTGTAGCCGCATTGATCCTCGGAATGAAACCGGGAGCGTCTCCGCAAGAAATATCATCAATACTTAGTGACTCCGCGCGACCTACAAATGTATTAAACGGGATTGTAGCTTTCGGAGGAGAGCTAGATGCTCAAGCTGCAGTAGAACTTGCAACAACATCAGGATCGATAACATTCCCAGGCCATACACAAGGGTCAACCATCTATCAAAATGACCAAATCCAGATCACTGCACTTGCCGTGCGGTCGGATGGAACAAATGTGTCAAGTTCAGTTACATGGAAAGATGTTTCCGGAAACACTCTAGGAACTGGCGCAACTTTAACCTACCAAACAAACACTATTGGGATCCTGCGGCTAAGTGCTGAAGTAGCTGATAACTCCGGACGCACTATTCGAAGTTCAGCAACATTTAATGTTGAAGCACGAACCTTCGAATTTATCCTGCCGCATGAGATTGAAGTGCCAGGCCCAGAAGAGGTTGTTCAAACATCATGGGACTGGAATGGGCCAATAGGAGAAACAGCAAATCTGATAGCACAGTCCGTAGCATTCTCTGAAGTTGAGGGTGTCTACTCCATGCCGGATGTCGGTGGGCAAGAGGACCTCACTGAAGTGACTTTATCTGTAGAAGAGAACGGGACAATCGAAAGCGTCCAATTGGGGCTGCGATTTGATCACACATATGTAGCTGATCTAAATATTTCACTTGTCCACCCAGATGGCACAGAAGTACTACTCGCTAGGAGAAACGGTGGGTCTCAAAATAACTACGGTACTGGGGATCAAGATTGTTCTGGGAATTTAGCCTACTTTACTGACAGCGCCGCTGAGTCTATCTCCGACCGAACACCTCCATACGTTGGCGAGTCGAGGCCAAGAGAAGCATTATCTGCATTTAATGGAAAATCTACATCAGGAGATTGGAAGCTAAAAATACTTGACGATTGGGATTGGGACGAAGGAACTTTCTTCTGTGCTCGACTAATTCTTGAGCCAGTTAATTCAGAAACAATAACTATAAGTGCTAATCAACCACTCTCGAACGAGAGTTATGGATGGCTTATCCCTGAAGAGATATCACCCGCATTAGCAGGTAGTTATAGAGTGGGACTATCAGGAACTTCTCTAGGAGAGTCATGGTCTAAAGGGATAGTGGTACTTGAAGAAACTATCCAATATCCGCCGCCAACCAATATCGACGCCTCTGCAGGTGATTCACAAGTGCTTGTAACCTGGGACTCCCCAGCGTTATCTGATCTGAGTAGCCTCGAAGGTTACGTTGTGACAGGAACCCCTAGCGGGACATGCACAACATCAACTAATTCCTGTGTCGTCACTGGGTTAACGAATGGCACTTCCTACACGTTTACTGTCGTTGCGAACTATACGGGAGGAAACCAGAGCGAAGCCAGTGCTACTAGCCCCACAACGGTACCAGCCAGCGCCCCGAGCCCTCCTCTTAATGTCAGTGCAACAGCTACAACTGGTCAGGCGACAATAACATGGCAACAGCCAACTACCAACGGCGGATCGGCTATTACTGGGTATAAAGCAACTTCGAACCCCGGCGCACTCTCATGCAACACAACAGGCCTTAACTGCACCATAGAAGGCCTAACGAATGGTACAAGTTACACCTTTACCGTGACCGCAACGAATGCCATCGGCGAAAGTGCTCAATCAGCAGCATCAAGCGCCGTAACACCATTGGCAGTTCCAGAACCCCCTGAAAACTTTACGGTAGTTTCAACAGCGTCAGGTGAAGTCCAATTATCTTGGGGAACCCCAAACAATGGTGGATCAGCGATAGAGGGATATGAAATTCAGTACCGAAAGGTTGAATCAGGCGTTGGCGGCTGGCTAAATATCTCAAATTCCTACGGGGAGCTTACTCCCGACATTGTTGGCGGGAATCCAGTGTCGATATCAGATCACCCTTATCAAGTTTCGCTTGAAGTGGCGACTGACCCCGGGTGGGTAATGTCATGTGGGGGGTCAATCCTGTCAAATGAATGGGTCATTACTGCTGCCCATTGCCTCGAGTATCTTCCAAACGGAGGTTCTGCATACGTAACTGCTAGTTCAGTAAGCGTCGCACACGGAATTACAAATCTTCCAGCTTCAACGTACGTGTCCGCTGATCAAGTTTTGATACACCCAGATTGGAATCGAAATACTATGGCAAATGACATAGGACTCATACACCTTGAAACACCTATCCAGTCAGGGTCACTTCCAGCATTCGATTTGCGTTCACTTCCAGAAGACGGCGACTCACTCTTTGTTACCGGCTGGGGAAGGACATCGTGGGGTGGTAGCGCCTCTGACACTCTACGCGGTGCTCTAGTCACCGTCGACCACCAATGCGGATCATACCCAGGTCCTAGCGGTATCGAAATCTTAGATTCCGTTATGGTCTGCGCCGGAGGACAAGGTGTCGATAGTTGCCAAGGCGATAGCGGCGGACCACTTGTCGGTAACTACGCTGGAGCCCTGTACCTCGTCGGAATCGTGAGCTGGGGAGAAGGATGCGCACAAAGTCAATACCCCGGTGTCTACACACGAGTCTCCGCCTATATAGATTGGATCGAATCTCATACAGGTAATTTATGGAATGAAATAGATACCGGTACTGTGAATTCAGTCAATATTTCTGGCCTTTCGAATGGCGTAGAATACATTTTCCGGAGTAGAGCAGAGAATGCAACCGGATTTAGCACTTGGGCTAACTCAACCTATACTACGTTTTCACTACCAAGTACTCCATTAAACGTTACCGCTTCGGCCTCCGACGGTTCAGCTACTATCACTTGGGACGCCCCTTCATCGAATGGGGGAACACCCATCACTTTATACAGAGTGACAAGCACACCAGCAGGTGCATCTTGCACCACAAGTTCACTTCAGTGCAGTGTCAATAATCTAATAAATGGTGCTAGTTACACATTCTCTGTTAAAGCGGAAAATGCGATAGGTCAAAGTCAACCATCAGCTCCATCATCACCAGTAATCCCCAGACCCAATTCAGGATCTCAAATTGATAGGCGTTCAATACCCGCAGATGCTGCCCCAACACAGAATGACCGGCTAGGAGCTTCTATGGCAACAGGAGATTTTAATGGTGACGGTATTGACGATATTGCCGTTGGAGCCCCAGGAGTAGAAATA
This sequence comes from Acidimicrobiaceae bacterium, assembly GCA_002720485.1. Lineage (GTDB taxonomy): Bacteria > Actinomycetota > Acidimicrobiia > Acidimicrobiales > UBA8592 > UBA8592. Next base: position 5,259 of record PBIQ01000042.1, on the reverse strand, counting down.
AATGGAGCAACCAACGCAGGAGCAGTATACGTTTTCAACGGAACACTTGATTTAGCGACTATTTCAATCTTCAACCAAGGCAGTAACGGCTTCACAACAGACCCTGAAACTGGAGATAGGTTCGGTTCCTCCCTTATTGCAGGCGACTTCAATAATGATGGCTTTGATGACCTAGTGATTGGTGTCCCCAACGAAGACCTAGGAAGCAGCAATCAGCTAATCGATGCTGGAATGATTACAGTTCTGTACGGAAGCAATGCTGGACTTTCATCACCCTCATCACTACATCAATATAGCCCCGGAATAGGTACCCACTCTGAAGTAGGTGACCTGTTTGGATTCTCGTTAGCGTCAGGTGACATAAATGGAGATTCATACGATGACTTGGTAGTTGGAGTGCCTGGTGAAGGCGTAGCAAAACAGGAACGAGCTGGTTTAGCTCATGTGATCTATGGCTCCAACAATGGATTGAACGGAGAAGGAAGCACAACCCTCCATCAATATACGAGAAGAATCAGAAGCAAACCCGAAATGGATGATGCCTTTGGTGAAGCAATTGCCGTTGGCAATATCAACGGAGACCAGTACGACGATATTGTAATCGGCGTCCCTGGGGAGACAGTGGGTTGGGGGGCACGAACAAAATACGAAGCCGGCGCCCTGCATATTCTCTACGGGTCAGCTGAGGGTACATCCGGAACAGGAAGCGATTGGTATTATCAGAATTCTCCAAATTGGCCGGGAAGGGCAGAAACAGGGGACAGATTTGGGTCAGCTCTCGCTATAGGGGACATAGATAACGACGGCATAGGGGACCTTGTAGTAGGAATACCTGGAGAAGACTTGGGGCAACACCAAAATGCTGGGCAAGTTCAAATACGATATAACCCCGGAGACTGGTCACAAACAGACCCCAGTGTCCAAACTTTATATCAAAATGCCAGAGGTATGAAAAACAGGGTTGAAAGCGGTGACCAATTCGGTCATTACGTTGAAGTGGTTGACTTAATTGAAGATGAATCGCTTGATCTGATCATCGGAGTTCCTGGTGAATCAATATCAAAGAAAATGAATGCAGGTGCAGTTGCGATCCTCCCAGGACTTAATGGCGAAATCTCAACTGGAAATGATCAAATACTATACCCATATCAATCATCAATCGCTGGCAATTCCCAAGCGGAAGCCCTCTTTGGATTGTCGTTCACTTCACTGAATGGGGACTTAATTGTGGGAGCACCTGGAAGAAATGTCACAGGAGCTACTTCAGCTGGAGCCTTGTACTACCTCGCATATTCAAAATAAGAAATAAAGATCAAATACACCGGTATTTCTGAAGTACTTTCTATTCTGCTATTTTAGTTAGATCATGACTTTGCATTGGCGCAAGCGATTTGAATATAGACTTCTTAAGTGGCAAGCACGCTTTGAAAGCGCTGCATTTGACCGCTTATTCCCCTGGTGCTGCGTTGTCGTTCTTTGGACTGTGCTTGCGCTGTTAGCTCTAGCGAGATCTCGCGAGTTAAGTCAAGATGCCGGATTAGCAGCGGTTATGCAATCGGTTTGGTTGATAGGTGAGGGTTTCACCCCAGATGCCTCTTTACTGGGACAAAACTACCTTTCATTACAGGGCGGATTTTTGATCTATCCTGTTGCGGGCCTTACGAAGTTGTTCCCTACAGCGATTACCCTGATTGTTATTCAGTCGGGAGCATTGGCGCTAGCAGCGGTTCCGCTCTGGAGAATGAGCAGAAACATTGCTCAACTGAGAACGGGTGCCAGTACGTCTATCCTGATTGTGTACAGTCTCTACAGTGCTGTCCATGCAGTTAATATCGCCGGCTTCCATCTAGAAGCTCTGGCATTACCACTGCTTCTATCCGCGGTATACGCAGGATTTTCCGAAAAGACATGGAAGTACTGGGTTCTGATATGCATAGCTTTATTAACAAGAGCGGACTTAGGCCTTGCGATAGCAGGTCTTGGCCTCCTTTGGATTTTGGAAGGTAAGAAAAAGGTAGGGTACCAGACGCTCAGTCTGGGCCTGGCTTGGTCAACAATATTTATACTAGGTATCCAGCCGCTTTATAATGCAGGTCACTACCCCCACGTAGACGCATTTTCAGACTACGGAACTGGAAATCCTTTTTCAGTTGTATGGGGCATCATAATTAGCCCTTTGGCTTTTTTGTCTGAACTTTTCTCAGAAGCAAATTTCCTAGTAGGAGTTTCATTACTAGCCCCGGTCCTGTTTTTGCCGGTTGTCGCTCCGCGGTACCTAATACCAGCACTGCCCCTTTTTGCCATATATCTTACAGCAGACGTCCAAGAGGGTGAGCTCGCGGAAGCAAGTCAAACAGTTCCAGTAACAGTTTTCATATTCGTTGCTTTAGTCTTTGCATTGGCGAAAACTGGAAGCATCATTGTTCAAAGAGTAAACGTTGATAGAGCGATAATCGGTGCTCTGCTCTTTACTTCAGTTGTCTTTTTTGCAGCTAATTCAGTTACATCTCCCTATGAAGAACCTTGGACATGGGGGAGGCAGAATCCGGTCGATGTTGCGCGATTAGAGCTGGCCGAAATAGTACCCGATGATGCAGTAGTTCGTGCTTCAGAGAAAATGCTTCCTTTGCTAAGTGAGCGAATCGCCCTTCTGGAGTTCTCTCCACCTGAAGAATACGACGATAGGTTAGGTAGCGAAGCGGTTCGGAGTGTTAATTGGTTCATCTTTGATAGGAGTGAAGTACCGCGAGGTTGGATAGGAGTAGATATTCTTGATTTCCAAGCTGATATTCGAGTCGGTCAACGGTTCGTTAAGGTCTATAGCAATGCAGGGATCGAAGCCTACGTTACGCCCGCTGAAGCAGAAAAAGAAGGGTTAACGTCTTTAGATACCGACTGATAATTCACACTCCGGGTGAATTCCCATTCTCAATGAGAGCGCTAGTCAGGTCCACTGCAGCAGCACTCAGAAGTGACTGATCTACGGTTGTAGCAGCACGAGTAAAGTCTAAATCTTGCATTCCGTTGATAGGGATAACATGCAGATGCGTGTGGGGGACTTCAAAACCAGCTATAACAATTCCTACCCGCTCCGGATTGTATGCAGTCATTTGAGCCTGACCAATAATTTGAGCAACATTTATAAGGTGACTGTTAGTATCAGGTGGCAGGTCAAGCCAATGGTCAACCTCCAATACCGGAACGACAAGTGTATGGCCGGTGGCAATAGGGTTTATAGATAGAAAAGCCGCACAAATATCGTCCTTCCAAATAAAGTGTCCCGGAAGTTCACCGCTCATAATTTTCGTAAAGACAGAAGACATTGATCAACCCCTGATCCATAATAGACTAGGGAAATTCAAATGGAAGCAAATCCAGATTCAACTAGTGAACCAAACTGGCGAGACAACGTTTATACAATTCCAAATGTTATTTCTATTGCCAGACTTGGTGCCGTACCTATATTCGTTTGGCTCCTTTTGGGTGAAGAGCGAAGATTAGCTGCTGCGATCTTGTTAGGGGTCCTAGGAGCGACCGATTGGGTAGATGGATGGGTAGCGCGTCGATTTAATCAAACGTCTGAACTGGGAAAAATTCTGGACCCCACCGCAGACAGGGTTATGTTTCTTGTAGCTATTTTCTCCATGCTTTTGGATAACTCTGTTCCGGTCTGGTTCGGAGTCCTTACCCTTATAAGAGAATCGGTAGTTGCTATTGCCGCATTGATTTTGGCTGGATTCGGGGCGAAGGCACTGGATGTGACTTGGCTAGGAAAGACGAGCAGCTTTGGCTTGATGTTTGCATTCCCGCTTTTTCTATTATCGGCGGCAACAACAGGAGCTCAATCCGATGTATATGAAGTGGTTGCGTATTGCATAGGCTTACCTTCTCTTCTTCTTCATTACTATGCCGCTTTCGGCTATATTCCTCTCGCTCGGAATGCCCTGAAACTGCACAGAGATTCTCTTGGGTAAAAGCGAGAGGAAAACTAGACCCACAGGGTGTAAAGTCAGAATATGAACATACCTGATAACTTGCTCTATTCTTCAGACCACGAATGGGTGCGAATTGATACAGGCAAAGCTGTCATTGGTATAACTGATTATGCTCAAGATGCTCTTGGTGATGTGGTTTTTGTTGAGCTTCCAATTCTTGGTGGAGTTGTTAATTCCGGTGAGAGCATTACAGAAGTTGAATCAACCAAGTCGGTCTCAGATATCTATGCACCGATTACCGGAACGATTATTGAAGTTAACCATGACCTTGCGGATTCTCCAGAGCTTTTAAACGAAGATCCGTATGGAGACGGGTGGATTTGCGCAATTGAATTAGATGAGGGGTCTAAATTGCCAGATCTTCTAACGCCTGAACAGTATGGAGAGCTGATTGCGAGCTGATTATGGATTCAGATGAACCAACAGAAACATATTTCATTGCAGAAGGGGGTGGTGCTACTAGTTCAGTGTCTGGATTGGTCACAGGATTCGTAGTCACAGAAGGGCCATTAGCAGGTTCCAGATTTCTTCTAGAAAGGGTGATATCGACTTTAGGTAGACATCCCAAAAGTGATTTATTTTTTGATGATATAACTGTTTCTCGACGCCACGCTGAGATTAAGGTATCTCCCGAAGCGACCGTCGTTCGTGATGTCGGCTCCTTAAATGGAACCTACGTCAATCTCCTGCAAATCGACGAAGAGACAGTTATCACTCCGGGTGACACGTTACAAATTGGTAAATTTAAGCTGGTATTCTTCCAGGAAACTAGCTAGTGAATGAAAAAGCTGAATACACCATTGGAGAAGTCGTTGACATCCTTCAAGCAGAATTCTCTGATCTAACGATATCAAAAATACGGTATTTGGAGTCTCGAGGACTTGTCGATCCTAAAAGAACACCCACTGGATATAGGAAATTCATACAAGCCGACCTAGATCAACTTCGCTGGGTACTTCGGCAACAACGAGAACACTTCTTGCCTCTAAGAGTAATTCGCGAGCGATTGAGTTCCGGAACAAGAAAACTTGAATCGTCCACAACTGGTGATCACAATTTCCACGATGTAGATCCGGCTTTACCCCCGGACGATTCATTAGAGATAACCAAATCTGAGATCTTGCAGCGTAGCGGGTTAAGCGAAAATGATTTTTTTGCCATGGAACAATTCGGGCTACTACCGAAAAAAAACGACTCAGTTGGTGAAATGTACAATGTAGATGACCTCCTAATCGCACAAATAGTTTCAAGATTTTTAGGATTT
>PBIQ01000041.1 GCA_002720485.1 Acidimicrobiaceae bacterium | reverse complement strand
CTTATACCCGACCGGAACTCCGAGCTCATTGAGCGACGATGAGTTGATGATTTTCCATGTACGGCTGGCAGCAGAATCAATATTTCGCATTGCTGCCTTTTCTGTCGCCAGTGTGGTCGAAGCAGCCCGAAATCCAGCACCGTACGGGTGCGACCCATCGGCTGCGTGTTCGACGTTGGTTTCAACCACCGAATTGTTGGGACCATCGATGGCTGGGTCAAGGCGCACGCAGAAGAGGTGCTGGTGGATCGGTGATGCGATGCCGGGGGCGACAAGTGGAGCGGTATCTGTGCCGCCACCGTCACCTACGGCGCTAACACCAATAACTCCAGTGAGTTTGACTTCGAGTTGAATTGTCCCATCAAGGTAGAAGTACCAATAGAAGCCGTATTCGTAGTTGCCGATCGTGTGGATCATGCTAACGACGAGGCGACGGGACCTGCGGACTTCTGGTGCGAGGTCAGGTCGTGCCCAATTCGTATGTTTCCATAGAATCCCAAAATCTTCTTCGTGAAGACACACAGCATTTTCGCAGATATTTGGTTCCCCATCGCTACCGAGGAATGTGGCATCAAAGTAAAAGATCTCTCCGAGACAATCACAACCGAGCTTGAGAGAGTTCGCGAGTTGCCCAAGGTTGGTTTCTCCAGCATCGAACGCGTGTTTCCAATAATGCATGGGTGATGAGTCACCATAGGGGACGACCATGTCTGACAGGGCAGCACGGTGAAGTATCGTGCGGTCACGGTCACCGTCTTTGTACCGGACGTCGTGGAGGACAAGCCCTTCAATTGGGTGCACTGAGATGCGAATATGCCAGTTCTGCCAAGTAATAACATGCCCATCGACGGTAAAGCTGGGTCCATCTGGTTGAGTAATGTCAAGTGGTTTGAGACCGTCACGGTGGGCACCGACCCCATCGGCCGTGTATTCAGCTGGACGGTCAGGAACGGGGACGACACCTGCATCTTGGACCACTACCCCGCCGCCGTCAACGTCCACGAGAACAGTAAGTCCTTCGATGGGGAAAGCGTAATAGTTCGTATTTGGTTCTCTTTGTTGGAATGCGATAGCGCGGAAAATTCGTCCGGTTGGCATCTCGGGTGGATGCACGCCGGTTATCCACGGTTCAAGGTGTACTTGGCTTGGGTCGTCGATTCCGCGTTTGGCTAGTGCATTGATCCATTCGTCGTTTTCAGCGAGGATTGTGTAGAGCATTATGACGTCGTTCATGGTGACTGGCGCCTGGCCATGTTCCTGCCACTCGATACTCAGGAGTTCATTACTCGTTACTGACACGTGGGCGTCGAAACTTTGCCCCCGTTCGGGATCATGGCCGACATAGTTAATGATCCTTGCGACGTTCTGGCCCTCAGCTGCGTCTGCTAGTTGCTGACGCGATGGTTCGACTCGCTGGCCAAAGGCAAAGAACGCCCGGTCACTTAATACTCCCGCCGAGCGAAGAGTATTTACTCCTCTAATGAGCTCGCCAGCATCAGCAGGGTCAAGGGGATGCGGTCCAGATGGCATGAGACCAAATTACAGACTGACAATATGTCTGTACAATCGTTTCGAATGCGTTTGTTTTAATTTTAAAAAATTGAAAATTATCTGGCTACCAATAAGGCAACTACGATCATAAATACAACACATATTGGGGAAGTTGTGGAGAAGTTAGAAGGAATAGAACGGTTAACTTTTGAAAAGGCCGCTGTTGACCCGTTCATTGGAACGTTCGGAATTCGTTCAATCTTTAATTTCCTTTGGGCAGTAGGCGGATGGGTCACTACTGTCGTCCTGACCTTGAATGGAACATTGCCTCTTCTAGCGGGGATGGGACTGAGCGTTGTCTTTATTCAAGCCTACTATATGCCCATGCACGAATCTGTCCATCACACACCCTCAGGTGGAAGAAAAACATTCGCATGGATTGACCGATTTATCGGAGAAACGACAGGGCTTGTGCTATGCGAGAGTTTCCGCGGGCATGTCACAACCCATCTTCTGCATCACACCCATGCCAACGGTGAACGAGATCCAGATGTTTTAAATTCTGCCGGAACTCCGGGACAAATCTTCGGTAGAGTTGTCGCCGGAGCAATCCTCTACCCTTTACTACCGTTTATTCAGATATTCCCGCCGTTAGCAAAAGCCGTCCCACCCGCGATCAGAGAACGATTTGCTGAACGCGATCGGATTCGCGGTCCTGAGGTAGCAAAAGCATCTCGTTGGATTGCAATAATACATGTGACTGTTTTGATCGCCGGAACAGCGGCAGGATTTGGGACAGCTGTGTGGCTTCTTTGGTACATACCAGCATGGATTGGGCGTTTCTGGCTGAGCCTTGTTTTTGGCTGGCTTCCGCATCATCCTCATAAAGAAACCGGACGGTATCGAGATACAAGAATCTTTACATTCATAGGGAGCACGTTTTTGATACGTGGACACGACTACCATCTACTTCATCACCTCTTCCCGCGGGTACCGCACTATAAGCTTCGTTTATTATGGAAATCTCTTGGCAAACATCTTGATGCACAAGGCGCTCGAATTGAAGGACGGGCGGCTGCACAAATAATTTATTAACTGTTGATGACGACTTCTTCAGATTTCCTGGCCGTAGGAGAATTCGACGAGATTCCCATCTGGATCTGATAGGGCGCAAATATATCCAACGGGGGTTGGCTCTTGCGTTGGCTCCCAAGCTAAACAGCCGTCGCGTTCTCCTCGTTCAGCGACTTGATCAACTTGATCGGTCGAGTCGAGTGATATCCCCAAATGCGCCAACGGAGCAAGAACCGGAATCGGGTCAGGGGCTTCATTTTTCTGAATAAACACAAGAACTATCCCAGACTCTGCGGGTGATAACCATGCAACAGCACCCAAATCATCTTGGCGATGATGTGTCTTTCGTAACGGTGTGTACTTTTCATACCATGCGATGGTTGCATCAAGGTCATGGCACGGAAGGGCAAGATGGGTAAGCCGAGCTGACATTGAATCATCTTATAGGCCACAATCCGTTTCTGTGAAAGATTCAATCCGAGGGAAACGTAATAGTTCTTCTAGCTGGATTACGCTATTTAGGGAGGATAGAAGGAGCCTGATATGGGAAATTACGGTCAACAAGAAGATAGTTCGCTATCAGAGAACAACGAACATTCTGAAGTTTTGCTAATTGATGATCCGATTCCTGGTGTGCGTCGGTTAACGATGAATAGGCCAGAAAAACGAAATTCATTGATTCATCCGTTGCGCGGGGCGATTCTTAAAGCTCTTCAGGATGCAGATATGGACCCTGAAGTAAAGGTTTCCATTATTCGCGGTGCTGGACCTTCTTTTTCGGCAGGATATGACCTTTCGGGTGCTAATGCTGGACATGCTATGCCGTTCTTTACTGCCGGAGGTGAAGGCCAGTGGCCTCGTCATGTGACCGAAGGGTGGATGAGTATCTGGGACCTTGCGAAGCCGGTCATTGCTCAGGTGCATGGGTATTGTCTTGCTGGGGGTAGTGAATTAGCGACCTGTTGTGATCTGGTTTATATCGCGGAAGATGCACAAATGGGTTATCCGGCGACACGGTTTGGAGTACCTGATATGCATTTTCATACTTGGTTTTTAGGTATGCGGAGAGCGATGGAAATGATGATGACCGGCGACTCCATTACTGGTGTCGAAGCAGTTTCTGAAGGATGGGCGAATAGGGCATTTCCAGCTGAAGAACTTGAAGAGGAAGTATTGGCTATCGCTGAGCGGATATCGAAGACGCCCACAGATTTGACTCAGCTTAATAAGCGAGTGGTTCATCGCCAGATGGAAATAATGGGGTTACGGACTGGAATACGGGCAGGGACCGAATTGTGTTCGTTGGGTATTCATACCGATTCGATGAAGGATTTTCTTGGCAGCATTAAAGAGAAAGGCCTTACTGGGGCGTTATCAGATCGTGATGGAGAGTACGGAGATTACCGAACTGCCGAATCAGAATAATTTCACCCTATTGATTTAGACAGGAGAGACAGTCCACTGTGAGGCTTCATCGACTCCGAAGAGCACAACCTGGTCGCCGTCACGTGTAGATAGGGTAGACGCGAGCTCTACTTCTACTTGCTTTCGTCTAAGGAGTAACTCATCTTCTGAAGGCTGATATCCGTAGAAGGCTGCTCCATTCTTTGAAGCAAAGTCGGCAAAGTGTTCCAGTTTGTTTTCTTGGGCGAAGATTTCAGCAACAACTTCAAGTCCGTATGCTGCGTTAAAGATACCTGCTTTTGCTTCTTCGCCGTATTTTTCTGATGTTGGGTGAGGTGCGGAATCTGTGCCGAGGAAAAAGGATGGGTTTCCTGACGTCGCTATGGAAACGATCGCTTGCCGGTCTGATTCAGAATTAATGATGGGTTTACAGAAGAGATCCGGATCAAATTCCGGAGTCATAAGGTCGGTTTTATTTCTGGATAGGTGATGTGGCGTAACTGATGCCCCTACCTGAGGGTGGGCGAGAACAAAATCAACTCCGGCGCTTGTAGAGACATGTTCTACAGTGACTTGGAGGGTTGGCAGCTGTTCACATAAGGGGTGAAGCTCCTGTTCTAAAAAAGCAGCTTCCCTATCGAATACGTCTATATCAGGATCCGTTGATTCTGCATGGACTAACAGAGGTATTTGATGATCCGCCATTACTTCAAGGAGTTCAATGAAGTTGAGTATGTTGTCTCCCCCATGGTCCGAATTTGTGGTTGCTCCAAGGGGATAATATTTGACAGCTTTCACGATTCCAGCTTCGTGACCTCTAACAAGATCTTCTTGGTCCAGTCCAGGTGAGCAATACAGCGTCATGAGGGGTTGGAACCATGGGGCTTGATCTCCGACCGCTTTGAGTATTCGTTGCTGATATAGCTCTGCTACTTCGGTGGTGGCATCCGGCGGGGAAAGGTTCGGCATAATGATGGCGTATCGAAATCTGCTCGCCGTATATTGAACAACAGCCTCGAGCATTGCCCCGTCTCGAAGATGCACATGCCAATCGTCAGGACGAGGTATTCGAATTGATAAATCCATGCCATCAGTCTATCGACCCTATGCAAATTGGTTCCGAGGTTAGCGTTAATGTCTTAACTTCCCGTGAGAATTTTTTGAACCTCGTCGTTAAGCGCAGTGTCTCCTAAAACCCCAAACGCGCGTTGTGATTCTCCTTTTGAGTTGATGAAAATCCAAGCCGGTTGGGAAGATACTCCATATCGACCCCAAATCTCCCCATCAGGGTCATAAACGTGGGGGAATTCTTCTACAGCAAATGATGTGATGAATTCTTCTACACTGTTGAGATCGCTGCGTCCAGCGACACCGACAAAGTCAACTTGGTCTATGTACTTTTTCTGGGCTTCTGCGACCGTAGAAGCTTCTATTTGGCAGCGTGTTCAATTAGGGGACCAGAACCAAAGGACCGTTGGCTGTCCTTTGAAATCGCCGAAAGTTACGGAAGTTCCATCAACTGCTTGCAACGTGGAAGCGTCTGTTCTTTGATCTGAAGGACTGGTATCAGATGCGGATTGCTGCGGTGTTGATCCACATGAAATAAGCAAAAGGAGGAAAATGAGAGTTCCGGTAATACCTAATAACCTTGTAAGAATTCGTCCCATTAGTAAAAGGTTAGCTATGAAGCGTCTGGGTAACTACGCTTATAGGTAATGCGATGGACTTCTTTGTTTTCCCCGACCTTGCGTGACGCTCCAGGTGATGCCGAAGCTGAAAGCCATAAATTGCTTATCAGAGCTGGATATATTCGCCAGTTGCATTCAGGTCACTACATTCTTCTTCCACTAGCGCACAGGGTCAGGAAAAAAATAATCGCGATCATTGAAGAAGAGATGGATAGTATCGGGGGCCAGCAGGTGCAGATGCCTACGTTGCAGCCGGCCTCTACGTGGCAAAAATCTGGTCGATGGGAATCGATGGGTGAGATTATGTTTCGCCTTGAAGACCGGCATGGCGCCGAGGCGGCACTTGGGGTAACAGCAGAGGAAATTTTCGCGATTGTAGGATCTGAAATCACGTCTTACAAACAGTTGCCTCAAATGTGGTATCAGATACACACCAAATATCGTGATGAAGCCCGGCCTAAGAGTGGATTGCTGCGGGTTCGGGAATTCACGATGAAGGATGCCTACTCTTTCGACTTGAATGAGCAGGGTTTAGATGCTTCATTTAATCTTCAGCATGAGGCGTATTCGAGGATTTTTAAGCGAATAGATCTCAAGGCTATTCCTGTTGAGGCCTCATCAGGGAATATGGGGGGGTCTGACAGCGTTGAGTTTATGGTCCGAGCGGATTCTGGCGAAGATAAAACAGTGATCTGCCCTGGCTGCGGGTATGGAGCAAATATAGAAAAAGCTGTCTCATACCTTGAACCGGTAGTCGATGAGGATGGACCAGGTGAACCAGAAAAATTTGCGACCCCTGGAATCAGGACGATTGCAGAACTTGCCGATAGTGGGCATCTAGCTAATAATCAGATCAAGACCATGGTGTATGTCATCGACGGGCAGATTACGTTGGCTCTTGTCCGGGGTGATCACCAATTGAATGAGCAGAAACTCGCTGATGCAACTGGAGCAGTATTGATTCGACAAGCACGAAGTGAAGAAACACTGGACTTTCTTGGCGCTGAACCGGGTTCATTAGGTGCGGTTGGCGTTTCAGGCTGCCCGATTTACGCCGATAGTGCCCTGCAGGGCCGCACCAACATGGTTACGGGAGCGAACGAAAATGATTACCACTTCTCTGGTGTTAGCGTTGAACGAGACCTTAACGTGGACGAATGGGTCGACCTTCGCGAAGTCCAAAGTGGTGATCTGTGCTTAACGTGTATGGAGCCATTGGATATTGTCCCAACTATTGAGTCAGGCCACATTTTTAAACTTGGGACAAAATATGCTGAAACTTTCGGTGTGAGCGTCTTGGATGAGAATGGAAAAAGCCGAACTGTAGTTATGGGAAGCTACGGGATTGGTGTAGAGCGAGCAATGGCAACAATCGTGGAAACCCATTTTGATGACAAGGGAATTATCTGGCCGTTAGCAGTTGCCCCATTTGAAGTTGTCGTTACGATAGTTCAACCTAAGGATGAGGAAAATGTGCGCATCGGTGAACACATATACGAGTCATTATTAAATCTTGGCGTAGAGGTACTACTTGATGACCGAGATGCTCGACCGGGGGTAAAATTTGCGGATGCTGAATTAATTGGCATTCCCTATCGGGTAACAGTAGGACCTAAGGGGATAGCGGATGGCGTCATTGAATTTGTTCCGCGTGCAAGCGGAGAAGCAACCCTAGTGCCGATCGAAGAAACCTCCTCATACATTGCTGAAATCATTAAATCCGCGGAATAAGTAATATTGGGCTTCTGCGGAGATGAGATATCGCTGAGTTTCTACTACGCTCACGATTAGTTACCGGTGTGCCAGAAAGCAAGGGGGGATAGTGGACGAAGCATCAGCTTCAGACGATGCGGCAAGTATCTCTGCAACCATCCTTGAAGAGGAAGAAGCTCGAAAATCAGCCCTTGAAGAGGCTACTGCTGAAACTATTTTGCCTGACGACCTGCTCCCTGGAGTAGGTGATGAAGAAATGACCTTCAAAGAAGGAGTTCAGAAGGGCGGCATTTCAATGGCCCTGGTTCTTCTTCTCCTATCGATCGTTGAGGAATTTGATCGCGTCGCAATTACTGTTCTCGGGCCCGATATTCAAGAAACGTTAAATATCTCTGACACGATGCTGCTGGGTTTGGGAAGTTTCGGAGGGGTGGTCCTTGTTCTTTCAACCATTCCTTTCGCCTGGTTAGCGGACAGATACCGAAGAGTAGGCGTTCTTTCAATCGCGACCGGATTGTGGGCAGGTCTCGTAGCCTTCACTGGGTCAGTCCAAAATGCTTTCCAGCTAGCAATAGGGCGGGCAGGAACAGGGATAGGAGCAGGGGCGAAAATCCCAATCTCTCCTTCATTAATCGCTGACCAATACCCAATAGCTATTCGTGCGAGAATCTTCGCAGCGGAGGCATTAGGGAGACCAATAGGTCAGGTTATAGGTCCTTTTATAGCCGGAGGAATTGTTCTACTGGCTGGTGACGGACCAGAGGATTGGAGAATAGCGTTCTATCTCTTTTCTATTCCTGCCCTCATACTCGTCGTTGCTATTTTCCTTTTAAAAGAGCCAGTTCGTGGAGCATATGAACAAGATGCTGTTCTCGGTGGGAAATTAGAAAAGGCTGAAGAAGAACCTCCAGTACGTCTTTCCTCAGCATTCCAAAGGCTAAAAAATGTCAGATCATTCTATTACTTGGTAGTTGGAATTGGAGTCCTAGGCTTCGCCCTCGTCGCTGTCCCTACAACTATGTCTCTTCTCCTGGAAGAATATTACAACTATGGCGCATTTAAGCGAGGCTGGTTGATCTCAATTAGCTGGGCAGCAGCACTTATAGCCATTCCTATTGCAGGAAAAATAGGCGACAAACTCTTCCGACAAGATCCAAGAAAAGCTCTCTGGCTAATGGGTTTACTTGTTACGTTTTACGGTATTTTTGTAACGATTGGTGTTCGATTCTCTAACATCGTTCTCTTGATAGTTTTCTACACACTCGGAAACGCTTGTCAAGGGGCCGCGTTTACTCAAATGGGGCCGACCTTATCTGCTGTAGTTCCATACAGAATGAGAGCACAAGCCTTCTCACTAGTTGGTGTCTATATCTTTTTGATGGGTGGATTCTTTGGCGGCATCCTAACAGGAGCCTTTTCCGATGCGTATGGTGAGCGAACCGCCCTCACGATCGTTGTTCCTCCTGCGGCGTTACTAGGCGGTGTACTCATAATGTTCGGATCACGGTTCATGAAAAGAGATATCTCACTCGTCGTTGAAGAACTATTGAACGAACAAGAAGAAGAACGAAGAGCAAGAGAGAATCCAGATCAGGTACCAGTTCTTCAGGTGCAAAACATGAACGTGAGCTATGGCAATCTTCAAGTTCTCTTTGATGTCGACCTTGAAATACGCCGGGGTGAAACCCTAGCTCTTTTAGGAACAAATGGTGCTGGAAAATCAACGGCATTAAGGGCAATTGCTGGACTGCAAATGCCTGACAGGGGTGTTGTCCGCATGAATGGGAGAGATATCACACTCGTCGACCCCGAATATCGTGTTTCGTTGGGAATGGTCCAAGTTCCGGGAGGAGAAGCACTTTTCACCGGACAAACCGTAAGGGAAAATCTCGAAGTGTGGAGCTGGCTCGTTGAGGATGAACAATTACGAGCTGAACGTATGGAGAGAGTCTTTTCAGTCTTTCCCCAGTTGAGCGACAGACTAAACGATAAGGCCGGATCTTTATCTGGAGGGCAACAGCAGATGCTAGCGCTATCGAAAGCTGTCCTACTTGAGCCTGAGCTTCTTCTAATCGATGAGCTCTCCCTTGGATTAGCTCCCGTTGTCGTTCAAGACCTGCTGAAAGTAGTTGAGCAATTGAAAGAACTCGGAATAACAATGGTCATCGTCGAACAATCAGTTAACGTAGCGCTGTCAATCGCTGATCGCGCGATCTTCATGGAGCGCGGACGTGTGCAGTTCCAAGGTCCAGCTCAAGAACTGCTTGAACGAGATGATCTTCTTCGCGCTGTCTTTCTGTCAGGTGAAGGCGCATAACCATGATGTCAGCAGTGGCCGGAATCATTTACAGTAACGAAATACTTTTTCAAGGATTCATTGATGGACTTATCTATGCTCTGATCGCTATCGGACTTGTTCTCATTTACAAAGCAACCGGCGTCATCAACTTTGCCCAGGGGGCTATAGGAACCTTGGGCGGTTTTGTTATGGGCATGTTAATGGTTAACTATGGCCTCCCTTATTGGCTGGCCGCGATTCTTGCTATCGCTGCAAGCGCAGCAGTGTCTACAGTCACAGAACTTTTAGTCGTCCGAAGGCTCTTTACAAAACCGCGACTGCTTCTCTTCGTTGCAACACTAGGCGTTGCCCAATTAGTCGCTTTGATTCAGGTTTGGCTACCAACGGTCGATGAGCGCGTTGACTATCCGAAACCAATCTCGGGATACTGGAAAATAGGTGGTCTAGATATTCTTCTACGAGGTGAACAAGTCACTGTTCTTATTGTTGTTCCCTTCTTAGTAATTACCCTTGGATATCTTCTCCAAAGGACACGATTTGGTTTAGCTGTGCGATCTGCAGCCGATAATCCAGGTGCTGCGCAACTTGCCGGTATCTCGATCAGGTCGGTATCAACACAAGTCTGGTTTATCGCCGGTGTTTTGGCCGGCGTTTCGACTTTATTAATCGGTCCGGTCAAGCAATTAGATGCAGGCGGAGTTGGATCTAGCCTCGGCCCTGAACTGCTGCTATTTTCCCTAACAGCAGCAATGTTCGGACAATTACAGTCATTCCCTAGAGCCTTACTAGGTGGAATTTTCATCGGGATAATCAATCGTCTTGTACTTGCTAACAAAGGTAAAGGATTCCTTGAGGATTGGGGAATTGGAAATGGTTCAAACCTGCTTGCCATTTTCTTAATCCTTCTTATTTTGATGCTGTTTATCAATCGAGGAAACAGAACAAGCGAACAGTCTTGGGTTTTAACACCTCGACTTCGCTCAGCTCATGAAGATCTAATTCAGTATCCTATGTATAAGTGGGTATCTCGTGCTGGGATACTTATCCTCGCTCTGACAATCGTCAGTTTGCCTTGGGTTGTTGATAAACCAAGTCGCCTCATTGCCTTTGCTGGAGTAATGGTCGTAATGCTAATAGTTCTCTCTGCCGTTGTTCTAACAGGTTGGGCTGGACAATTATCACTAGGCCAATACGCATTTGCGGCAGTAGGTGCATTCATGACGTCTTATTACACGGAATCACTGAATTATTTTCTAGCTCTCGGAATTGGCGTTCTTTGGGGTATTCTCGTAGCTCTTATTGTTGGAATACCAGCATTACGAATAAGAGGCCTGTATTTAGGGATCGCCACCCTTGGCTTTTCTTTAGTTGCTGGCCGATGGATTCTTTCAATAGACCGGTTGAATACCAACCCGGCGGGAGGCGCAAAGGTTAAACCTCCAGTTATATTCGGCCGGTACGATCTTAGAACCGACAAGGAAGCCTATTACTACTTATGCGTTGCAGCTGTTGCCGTTGTGATCTACTTAATGTGGCGCCTTCGCCGTTCCGGTATTGGCCGTACTTTACTAGCCGTACGTGACAATGAAATGACCGCTTCAGCCTATACAATTTCGCCCACTCGGGCGAAACTGATAGCGTTCGCTGTTTCAGGAGGAATCGG
Source organism: Acidimicrobiaceae bacterium (assembly GCA_002720485.1). GTDB lineage: Bacteria > Actinomycetota > Acidimicrobiia > Acidimicrobiales > UBA8592 > UBA8592. The sequence continues at coordinate 22,823 of PBIQ01000041.1, read as the reverse complement.
AGCTTTAGCTGGCGGGCTTCTCGTTCCTGCTACTGGTTCTTTACGCTCACTCGCCTTCCAACCAAACGAATCGCTGCTTGTCATGTCTATAGCGGTTGTCGGTGGTATATCTTCCATTACCGGAGGTGTTTTAGGAACAGTCTTTTTAGTGGGCATACCGACAGTTTTTGAAAGTAGTTCACAAGTTCGCCTCTTCTCCAGTGGTTTAGGGATGCTTGTGGTTCTTATGTATTTCCCCGGTGGTTTGATATCGCTTCTGCATAACGCACGCGACACAATGCTTACGTGGATGGCAAACAAAACAGAATGGTCGCCTTCCTATAAAGGGCAATCGGAGGCGATCTGGACACGTACTCCTGACAAGACACACACGAAACAGGACCAACCGGCGTTAGAGACAGTGAATGTTTCAGTTAGTTTTGGCGGTCGACTCGCTGTAGCCGATGTGTCAGTTAATGTTCAACAAGGAGAAATCGTTGGACTGATAGGCACAAACGGTGCTGGGAAAACAACGTTGATGAACGCAATTTCAGGTTTCGTTCCATCCGAAGGTGAAATCACAGTCCATGGGACGTCCATTCATAATCGTGCAAGCCATACTCGAGCGAGACAAGGCATTGGTAGAGCTTTCCAAAATGCGAAACTCTTTGGAAGCCTTACTGCACGCGAAACTATTATGACTGCGCTTGAAGCCCGTGAACGATCACTACTTCTGCCGTCCATGCTGGGAGTGCCGCCTTCGCCATTTGTAGAGCGAAGAAAGAAAGCCGAAGCTGAAGAGATCATTCACTACCTTGGTTTGGGAAGATATGCGGACCAGCTTATCTCTGAGCTATCTACGGGGACGAGACGGATCGTGGAACTTGGAGCATTAATCGCGCTCGACACCCAATTGATGCTCCTTGACGAACCTACTGCTGGAGTTGCGCAAAAAGAAACCGAAGCTTTTGGACCTCTTATTCGAGCGATACGTAAGGAGTTAGGAAGCTCTATTCTTCTGATTGAGCATGACATGCCTATGGTTATGTCGATTAGTGACAGAATCTACTGCCTCGAATCCGGTTCGGTTATTGCCGAGGGATTACCTGAAGCTGTAAGTAACGATCCTAGCGTTATCGCTTCATACCTTGGAACTGATGAGCGTGCAATCCAACGAAGCGGCGATGGTTCTTTGCCTTAAGCACTGGCGAATATAAACACTAGGGATTGCGCTAGACGGGTCTTGTCCGCTGCAAAGCACCGAATGAAAGGCCGGATTTCTGGCGTAACTTCAGGCCAAAAAGTATTAGGGGGCAGCTCTCGCCGCCCCCTAAATTAGCTTAAATATCAAGAATTTATTCTTCTATTTTGAACCACTCACCGGTAATTGGTATCCAGCAGTTAACCGGAGCAGGACATCCGTTGAACGTTCCATCTGCTCCTCGTTCGGTACTCTTTGACGCAAGTGTGAATTGTACTGCTTGCATTTGAGTTGAGAAGTAATTCTTACTGGGACCAAAAGCACCTTCGCCGTTAGAGCGGAATGCTTGCGGGCCTGAAAGCTCACGAAGTGCATCTGCAAATGAATCTCTTGTTGGATTCACTCCAGCGTTTTCGAGGGCTTCCTTGATGAGGTACTGCATAGTACATTCACCTGGCGCATAGTCTGAGTTAAGCAATGAACCATCTGAAGCTTCTAAACCGACTTCACCGGAAGGTGCTCCTCTATCACTCTGGCCTTCGAATATTGGGAAGAACTCTAACCAATCTTCTCGACATTGGGCTTCGAATGTATCATCATCGCGAAGTCCACCATCGATGAGAGCATATGAATCATATGACGTTACGCAGATCGCTCCTTCAGCTGATGGATTGGTTCGGCTTGCCCCGAAAGGCGTGCAGTTTGACGACGCAGAATCAAGAATTGTCCGACCCCAAGATGGTTCAAGAGCTCCGACTTCACCCCAGAAACCATCTGCATAAATGAATGGCAGAATAACGAATACGTGATCCACTCCTTCAGCAGTGAATTGAGCAACAGCAGCCGCACCTTCAGCATTCGCAGCAGCATTATCGCCACTTAGTGTGTTGACTGTGATCGTGGTAGTCGTATATCCGGCTCCTTGAAGTATCTCTGCTGCTGATTCACCAGCAGAAGCAATTGGTGGGTTTGTTGAGTCAAGAATACCGACTTTTGCACCTGCAGGTATGAGGCCTTGATCGACAATGAGTTGGGCTCCTGCCTCTCCTGCTATTTCAGACGGTGGGTTAAGGGCAAACAGACGGTTCGGCGCCGCATCAATCATCTCCTGTGAAGCGACTTCACCATAGAAGAACGTTGTATCGTTATCTTCGGTGAAACATGGGATAAATGCCTGACTAAAACCTGATGCATTAATCGCCATGAAAACCTCGTTATCAAGAACGGCTTCGGTGCAGGATTGCTCCATTGAGGCAGGATTAAGTGGATCCCACCCTATTGTGACCCCCTCAATCATTCGTCCATTGATTCCACCCTCGGCGTTCCATCTGTCGAAATAATTGGTAAACCGTTCAGCCAAATGTTCTGTGCTTAATGCGGCCGGAAGCGGGAATCCGATATCTATGAGACCCTGAAGATCTGCAACGACAACAGCGATTTGTATGGTATCTTCTGTGACACCAATGTCAGAAGCTGTTCGTTGTTCTTCGGGAGCTTCCTCCTCAGCTGGAGCTTCCTCCTCTTCCTCCTCAGCAGGAGCTTCCTCCTCAGCAGGAGCTTCCTCCTCAGCAGGAGCTTCCTCCTCAGCTGGAGCTTCCTCTGAAGAAGCCGATGAAGACTCTTCACTTGAACTGGCACCTGAACTATCATCATCCCCTCCGCAACTTGCGACGATTAAGACGAAAGTGAACAAAACTGCCAAAAGTTTTACTAATCGTTTACTCATTTCCCCCCCCTTTGAGTGAAATACGTTATAAGAAATTAATGCAATCATTAACTAAGCGATATTTAGACACTAGTACTCAAAACCGAAAAGGCAAAATGTGTGCAATTTAGCTTCGGTTTATGAATTCTCCAAGAAGTACTGTCGTGTTTAACGGCCCATCGGCAGAAATGAAATATTCTTTGTAGGTATCAAATCTTCCTTGGCATTTATCGTCGATCTGTTGCTTCGAATAGTCGAGGAAATAATAGGATTCCATTCCTAAAGATTTTCCTTCTTCCATTGCGTGATCAACATCAGGAACGGCGAAAACGACTCCTTTGATCCCCTCCCCAGTTTTTTCCATATCATCTCGAATGCTGCTGTGGACGCCTGGAAGGGGGGAGACAAGTTCAATCCCAGCATCCCATGCCATTGCGACACGCACGCCGAAAGAAGCTGCTTCACCATCATCATTTTCCGGAGCGAAATCCGCCCCAAGAAGTTTTTGGAAAAACATTTTTCCTGCGTCGAAATCCCAAACTGCAACGACAATACGATTTATTCCTCTTTGTTTCATACAGTTAACCTACCTTGTGTCTTGCGTTTGCTTTTTCGGTAATGGAAAAACTAGCGAAGAGGACTGTTTGTACCAGATAGCAGCAAATTCCCATAATCCATGTGATTTGTAAACCATCTAAAACCTCATTTGAAGGCCTATTGGGATTCCCGATTATTGTAAATGCAAGCGCGACTCCCAAAGCCAAAGAAAGCTGGAAGATAGTTGTTCGTCCTGCGCCTCCCATAGCAAATTGGTCTCTGGGCACGTCTTTCATGGTTGTTCCAATAATTTGTGCGAACCCCAGTCCCGCAGCAATTCCAATCAGTAAACCAGGTATTAGGACGCCTTTAAGTAAATCGGGTTCTATTCCTGTCCATGATAAATGACAAAGTAGTCCAGCTACGCCACAGAGCCCTCCAAGAGTTAGTAGCGGCCCATTTCCTACTCGTTCTGCAATCCTCCCTGCAGGAGGAGAAATAATGGCACAAAGCATTGGTCCCGGAGCAATAGCGAAGCCGGTCTCTAAAACAGACCACTCCCATGCGCCTTGTAAAAAAGTTGGGAGAGAGATAAGCCATGAGAAAAAGGCAACGATAAAGAAAACCGTGCCGATACTGCCGATTCTAAAGGAACGGATCTTGAATAATCCAAGATCAAATAGGGGCTCAGGGTGCTTACGGGATCGAACAATGAAAGCAAGAACTAGAACGACAGCAATCAGGAAAGTAATCAACAGATTTAGAGATCCCCATCCCCAATTTTCCCCTTGAGTGATAGCGAATATTGCCGTTCCTACACCAAGAGAGGCAAGTGGCACACCCAATAGATCAACTCGTTCAGCCGCGGCAGAACTAGTGCTTTCTTCAACCCATCGAGGACCAAAGACTAAAACAACGGCAGCCACAGGAACATTAATAAAGAACACTGCCTGCCAATCAAATGCGTCAACGAGAAGCGCTCCCACTGTCGGACCTAGCGCAGCTGCAAGTCCACCGGTAGCTCCCCAGATGCCAATAGCTGTTTGTATACGAGCTGGTGGGAAAGCTGCAAGAAGTAGGGCAAGGCCGGCAGGATATTGCATTGCTCCGCCGATTGCTTGAAATACTCGAACAGTAATCAGAAAATCTGCTGAAGGAGAAAGTGCTGCTACGAACGAGGCTAGAAAAAAGATGAATAACCCGCCGAAGAATAACTTCTTCCTGCCGTAACGGTCTGCGAGCCATCCAGAAACCAAAAGAAGTGATGCCACCCCGATGGTGTATGCATTAACCACCCATGACAGTTTTGTTTCTGAAGCATCTGGAAATCCAGCTCGTAATTGAGGTAAGGCTAAGGAAATAATTGATGTCTCTATAGCGATCATGAAGGAAGCGACCGAAGCAATCGCTAGAGTAAGCCACGCTTGTCGGGGAACAAATGTGGTTTCTGAATCCATGGAAACTCTCCCCATCTCTTGGTAGGCCTTTGAAGCTCGCTTTGGTTTCGCTAGGCCACCATACACCCTGCTTGATAACGAAGTCGCTTTCTGTAAATTTGGCTCTCGAACCGGCTTGCTGACTCAGGTTTAATAGTTCTAGGGGCAAAGTAGCTCTATTTGCTTATAGGATCTTTCAAATGGGTCCATTAGGCGGGTTAAGTAGATCGATTGAAGGGAAAGTCGCTATCGTTACTGGGGCTGCTAGTGGGATGGGCCGTGCAACAGCTCACCTGTTTTCCGATGAAGGCGCTGCGGTCGCTCTGTGTGACGTTAATCAATCGGGGCTTGAAAAAACATTCCACGAAATCCAGGATTCAGGAGGGACAGCAGAAAAGTATGTTGTTGATCTTCAAGGGCGAGAGGCTGCATCAGAACTAGTTGAGCAAGTGCGAGCAGATTTGGGGCCTATCGATATTTTTGTTAACAATGCCGGCATTAGCGTTGGTGGGCCAATTGATAGCCCAGACTTTGAAGACATGTGGGAAACAACCTTTACTGTGAATCTTGATGCTCAGATGCGTTTAATACGGGCTTGTCTTGATGATCTTCGCCGGGATCAGCAAGGGAGAGTCGTGAATATAGCTAGTACCGAAGGACTCGGAGGTTCTGCTGGCATTAGCCCATATACGGCTTCTAAGCATGGTGTGGTTGGTTTAACCAGAGCATTGGCTGTTGAGCTTGGACCTTCGGGAGTGACAGTAAATGCGGTCTGCCCGGGGCCGATACACACAGGAATGACTGAAAAAATTCCTTTGGAATCTAAGGAGATCTTCGCCCGCCGAAAGACCGCTCTTCGTCGTTTTGGTAATCCGGAGGAAGTTGCCCACATTACGCTATCGCTTGTTTTGCCTGCAGCTTCATATATCACCGGAGCTGCAATACCTGTTGATGGCGGTATGCGCGCACGGAACAATTAAATTTGTCTTCGCCACCAACGATAAGAAAGACAGCGATTGGCTCAGGGGTTATCGGCAGTTAATAGTCCAGTAAGAGATCACGCCTTGGCCGCGATTTGGTCAGATAAGACTTGGGGTCGGATTTTCGATTTCAAGGAGTGTTGCGAGTGATTGGGTGACCATATTTCCAACTGCGGGATTCGACTCCGGAGGGAAAAGACCGACATTTGTTAATCTGTCTCCTAATCGAATAAAAATTGCGCAGAAGCGCATCACTGCAAATACTTCCCAATAATGTGGGTCACGAACTTCTCTTCCTGAAACTGTTTCGTAGTAGGTGGCTTGTTCTTCTCTGGTTGGGTATCCGGGCAGCCGCTCTACTCCGACATCATCGAATGACATGCGATCAAACATCAACCACCACCCTAAGTCAGCTTCTGTAGGGCTAAGAGCGCACGCTTCCCAGTCCACTACCGCTGCAGGTGTATAGTCTTCCCAAATAATATTCCCTAACCGAGCATCTCCCCAGCTCAAGCCAATACGGTCATCGTGGGGGTTGTTTGCATCCAGCCAATCGAGCGCATGGTCCATAACAGGATGGTCGCGGCCAGCTAGTTCTTTCTCAACATACCTTCGATAAATCTGTATTTGTTCTATTTGTGTCGGCGTCCCGTCACAGGGATTTAGCCAGTGTAGATCAGCTGTCTCCCAGTCAATCTGATGGATGCCGGCCATGGCTTCTAAACCAGTTTGAACCATTTGTGTCCGTTGCTGTTCGGTAGCTTCATCAACAACGAAACCTTCCTCTGTATATCTGGGCCTATCAGAGGGAATTTTCCCATCCACGTGGACCATAACAAAGAAAGGGAGTCCCAAATATGGCTTTGTAATGAGCTTCCCGAGTGTGGGAATTGGGACGTCACTGTTTTGTTGGACTGTTGTCATTACACGTTGCTGTAAGGCGACAGAGGTCTCACAATCCGGAGTTTGAACAGGAAACATGCCACCATCTTCAGGCTCTATTCGAGCCACGTACCTTCCGTTATGGGCACCATCATCGGTGTCAGATGAAATTTCGAAAAAGACCGTTTCATTAGAAAATCCCGTAGCGACAGGAATGTCAATATCGCTAATTGAGACGTTCGTGTGATGCGGATGGGCGTCTTCGAACCATTGCTGAAGGCCTTCTCCGTACTGGCTTCTATCCATGTGAAATTTTGGGGCGTTTGAGGAATCATCCATGGGTCTGTCCTAAGTACACACGCAAATGTTAGATGTTAGATTCTTGCTGTTAATACAGAGTCATCGTCCTCGGAATAGTAGGAAACCTTCGGATCGTATTTTATTCCACCATCTTCTTCCCAGCGGCGAAGTTCTGCTCGACCAACGACAAACCAATGAACTTCATCCGGTCCATCAGCAAGTCGAAGTGTCCGCTGAGCCGTATACATGTCTGCGAGTGGCGTCCATTGAGAAACCCCTGCTGCGCCATGGAACTGGATCGCTTCGTCGATAATGTGGCACACGCGAATCGGAACCATTGCCTTGACTGCACTTACCCAGACTCGAGCTGCTTCATTTCCTAACTCGTCCATAGCTTTTGCTGCTGTGAGAACCATTCGACGCATGGATTCAATTTCTATTCGAGCTTTTGCGATGACTTCGATGTTTTTCCCGAGGCTAGCGATCGGCTTGCCAAATGCTTCCCGCGTAAGGCCTCTCTTTACCATCAGTTCCATGGCTCGTTCGGCAGCGCCGATGGATCGCATACAGTGATGGATTCTTCCTGGGCCTAATCGAACCTGTGAAATTTCGAATCCTCGTCCTTCACCGAGCAATATGTTGTCTTTAGGTACCCGACAGTCGTTAAATCGAAGGTGCATGTGGCCGTGGGGAGCGTCATCTTTTCCAAAGACATGCATCGGCCCGAGTATTTCGACACCTGGGTTATCCATTGGGACAAGAATTTGTGATTGGCGTTTATGGGGTGGTCCATCTGGATTCGTTTGGACCATGCAAATCATAATTTTACATCTGGGGTCACCAGCACCGGAAATATAGAATTTTTCTCCAGTGATGACCCACTCATCACCGTCTAGAACAGCCCGACAAGAGATATTCTTTGCATCTGATGAGGGAATATCTGGTTCTGTCATGGCATATGCAGAGCGGATCTCACCATTGAGAAGTGGCGATAGCCATTGTTCTTTTTGTTCTGGTGTCCCTACTCGTTCGAGCACTTCCATATTTCCTGTGTCAGGGGCTGAACAGTTTAGGCTTTCTGAAGCAATCGGGTTCTTTCCTAATTCCGTAGCGATATAGGCATAGTCAAGGTTCTTGAGACCTTCACCGGTTTCGGCATCAGGGAGGAAGAAATTCCATAGCCCTTGTTCTTTTGCCTTCGCTTTAATTGAATCAAGTAGTTCAAGCTGCCCTTCTCCATATCCCCAGCGTTCTTCCCGATTCTCTCCAAGTCGGTAGAATTCCTTCGTGTGGGGATCTACTTCTTCCGCAATGAATGTCTTCACTGCGTCAAAAAGTGGTCGCACGTCCTCCGACATTCTCAAATCAAACATTTCTGGCGTTGTTTCAAGTCCGGCCATTGTTCCTCCTGTGAATTCCTGTATTCACCTTATGGGATGAGCAACTGTTTCACTAACTGACGAATCTATTTACGAAATTTCGCATTTTCTGTCAAAAGTCAACTAGTTTCTCCCTATCAGGAGACACAGCTGAATCCTGGATTTGTTCACCCCTAGTAAAGAAGGGTTTTATGGCATCACAAGAAAAAACCACAGAAGCGTTACAAGTGTGCTTTTCTGAGTACGAGGAGCTTTTAAACGACCTGACTCAGGAAAAGTGGGGGGTGCAGTCCCTGTGCCCTGATTGGGATATTCGGGGCGTTGGTGTTCACCTCTCTGGCATTGAAGACCTTCTCGTTGGTTGGACTCCGAGCAACCCTGAAGAATGGCCTCCATTTGGGAAAATGGCTGAATTTGAAAAAACTGTGAGCGAATGGGGCAATGATCTCTTTGTTGAGAAAACGTCTAGAATTCTCAACAACCGGAGAAGAGAACTTGGCGATATAGATGCTGACGGGTGGGATACCCCATGCATGACACCTGTCGGGGCGGGGACGTATGGTCGTTTTATGAATATCCGCGTTTTTGATTTTTGGGTACATCAACGAGATATGACCCTGCCGCTCGGAATAGAAACAAATGATTCTGGGATACATGCGGAAATAGCGCTCAATGAAGTCCATGGTTCATTGGGGTACATCGTTGGAAAAAAAGTCGGCCTACCGGAAGGAATGAGCATCGGGTTCCGTTTAAACGGCGGAGTTGAACGGGATCTGTTCGTTAGTGTTGATGGACGAGCACAGGTGGTGGACGATATAAGTGAACCTTCTGTGGAGATAAACGCTGATAGCACTAGTTTCATTATGCTCGCGTGTGGAAGAGTAGATCCTCAGGAAGAAATCGATGCTGGACGTATCACATGGTCAGGTGATGCAGTGTGGGGAGAAAAGGCAGCACGCAATCTTCGCTTCACTATGTAATAAGAAAAAATGCGTCAGTTGCTGATTTCGATTTGGAGAATGCGCTGATGGCGGTAATGTCAAACTGTGGCCCTCAGAGAAACTAACCTTGACAAACTCGACGGAGGAACCTTTGACGTCCTCATCGTCGGAGGTGGAATTAACGGCGCAGTCTCAGCCGCAGCGCTTGCTGCTCGTGGCGCTTCTGTCGCTTTGATAGATCGAGGAGATTTCGCAGGCTTCACCAGCCAGGAATCATCCAATCTTGTCTGGGGCGGGATTAAATATCTCGAAAACTACGAATTCCCTCTGGTGCGTAAACTCTGCATGAGCCGAAATCGTCTTATGCGCGCATATCCGGCAAATGTGAAAGAAATCGGATTTCTTGGTGTCTTAGGTGAAACTGCGCCATTCCCACCATGGGTGGTCGGTGTAGGCGCATTTGCCTACTGGGGAATTGGAAATTTCAAAACAAACGCCCCCCGCCCAATGAGTCCTGAAACCATTGAGCGAATCGAACCGATAGTAAATACAGTCGGTACTGTCGGAGGAATTGAATATGCCGATGCGTATTTAAAGGACAACGATGCCAGATTCGTTTTCAGCTTTGTACGTTCGGCCATGGATGTCGGAGCAGTCGCAGCAAATTATGTGGAATTAGAAAATGCCGAACGTGTAAAAGGTAAATGGCATGCTCAACTTCGTGATTGTGAAACCGGAACTCCTATCAGCCTTGAAGCAAAAGTTGTTGTAAATGCAACAGGACCTTTTCTTGATGGTCTAAATAAAACTTGGAATACCCATACACGACATCAGATCGTTTATTCGAAAGGCGTTCATCTTGTCGTAGATCAGTTGACTCCTAATGAACGTGTCCTAGCTTTTTTCGATGATGACCAACGTCTTTTCTATGTCATCCCAATGGGAGACCGCTCAGTAATAGGGACGACCGATACTCGAGTCAATGACCCTCATACCAAAGTCACAGATGACGACAGGAACTTTCTTCTGGAACAGGTCAATGACCGGTTAGACCTCAATTCTCCATTATCAGAAAATGACATTATTGCTGAACGATCTGGTGTGCGCCCACTCGTTGTTCGGCGGCAATCTCGAGCACTGAAAAATATTGATTGGACAGCGCTTTCTCGCAAGCATGAAGTGGAGGTAGACCACGCAAAACAAGTGGTATCGATCTTTGGTGGGAAGCTGACGGATTGTTTGAATGTAGGCGAAGAAGTTGCCGCCACAGTCGAGACGCTCGGAATACGTTTGAGCCCTGATCGACAAAGGTGGTACGGCGAACCAGGCCGTGAATCCAGACGAACATTTTTTAGACAAACTCGGGGAATGCGCCTCGACGACTTACGAGATAAAACTGGAACCGAGCCTTTATCGGAACGTTTGTGGCGGCGCTATGGTCGGCGAGCTTTCGAAATGCTTGACCATATCCGAGAAGACCCAACGATGGCAGAAGATATTCTCGGGTCTACCGACTATCTCCGGGTCGAACTTCACAATACAGCGAGCACTGAAATGATTGTTCACCTTGATGATTTCCTAAGACGCCGCACCAAAATTTCCTTAATTACTAGATCTGAGAACATTAAGAATTCAAAGGGGCTGGACGAAGTTGTCTCCATATTGTTTGGGCCGAATGCTCAAACAAAGCTGGATGAGTACTTAGGTTCAAATCCTTCTCAGATGAGGCCGACGAAAAATACCTAGTCTTTTATTCTAAAAAGTCAGGCTCGTCTCGCAGTAGTTCTTCCCACCAGGGTTGGAATTGGAACCATCCCGCAAGGTCATGGCCCTGTTGTTCATAACCAGATGTAGCAAGGTCATCAGGTATTTCGATTGGATCTCCCGCAGATTCGGCCAAGAGTTGGCTTTGGCATGATCGTTCTAATGCAACGAACCACCAAATAGCGGCATCAACACTTCCTCCGGTTGTTATCAGACCATGATTTTGGTGGATAAGGGCCTTCTTCTCTCCGAGTGAAGCTGCCATAGCCTTCCCAACTTCTGTATCTAGAACGACAGCCCCACTTCCTACTGAACATAAAGCAACATCGTTATAGAACATGGTGTCATCTTGCGTAATCATCTTCAGGGGTTTACCTAAACTAGAAAACGTTCGTCCATACATGGAGTGACAATGCGCAGCAGCCAAGACATCTGGCCGAGCCGCATGCAACTGGGAGTGGATGGCAAATGCGGCAGCATTAACGGGCTTATCACCTTCAACAACTTCTCCCGTGTGATCCACACAAATAAGGTCTGATACCTTCATTAACTTAAAGTTCTTACCAAATGGGTTCACCCAAAATCTGTCAGGGTACTCAGGATCTCGAACGGTTACATGGCCTGCGACTCCTTCCGCTAGCCGCAGTCGTCCGAGAATTCTAAGACCAGCAGCAAGTCGTTGTTTCCTATGAAGGCGCTCTTCTTTGAAGTCCTGAACAGAATCTGGTCCGTCGGGCACAAGGCCAGAAATAGAAAGAGCTTCCTTTACGTCGTCAAAACCTTTGGTTTCTTCTTCTGGCTTTACATCAGTCATTATTAGCCCTTTCTAGGGTACTTGCCCCAAACTAACGCAAATGCGTGGTCTCGTCATCTGATTGTATCAAGTTACTTTCTGCTCAGGTCTAGTGCTTAGAAGGTGAAGTAGGCTCTATGGTTAATGTGTGTCTTCAAATAGCGGAAAGACAGAAAATCCGAAGTCTATTGCAGATGTCGTAGGTCCAATAGACCAACGATTAGCTGAAACAATTCGAAATGAGCATCAACTATGGGCAAAAGTTGACGCTAGCCTTTCTGATCCCTTCGTTTCCTTGGAAAAACTTGTTTTTAGTGGCGGAAAAAGACTCCGTCCCGCTTTTTTCTATTGGGCTCACGTTGGAGCCGGCGGCGATCCAAACTCACCTGAAGCGACAAATATTGCAGCTGCCATTGAGATGCTGCATGCATTCGCGTTAGCGCATGATGATGTCATGGATCGATCCGAAGCACGACGTGGTGAACCCTCGATTTGGAATCAGTTTACGAATCTCCACGAGGAACACAATTGGCATGGAAATTCTTTGCACTTCGGCGAAGCAGTAGCCATTCTTGTCGGCGATCTTGCTCATGTTCTAGCCGATAAGCTCATGAGTCATCATTCACCTATAGTCACGCAACTGTGGGAGGAACTGCGACTAGAAGTAAATATCGGGCAATATCTCGATGTTCTGTCCGGAGCGAAAGGAAGATTCGATCATAACTCAGCCAGAAGAATTTTAGAATATAAAACCGGCCGTTATTCTGTTCAAAGGCCACTTCAATTGGGAGCTGCCGTAGCTGGAAAATACGAAGAGTTAAGTCAATCGTTGACTGATTACGGGCAGCCTGTAGGAGTTGTCTTTCAACTCCGCGATGATATTTTGGGGGTTTTCGGAAAGACAGAAGAAACCGGCAAACCAACCGGTGATGATCTTCGTGAGGGGAAACCAACACCGCTTATGGCCGAAGCGTTCCATCGAGCATCTGAACAACAGAAAGAAATTTTAAGCAAGATAGGAAGTCCCGATCTAACGCAGCAGGACATTAGCAATATTCAAGAGATTGTTGAAGACACTGGTGCCAAACAGGTTATAGAAAAAGAAATTAAGGAATTAACTGATTCTGCTCTTAAAGCCCTATCACTGATGACTTTGGAAGGCAATGCTTCCGAGGCTCTCGATGAGCTCGCTCACTTTGTTGCATACAGAACACACTGAATTGGTCTGTGGGATTTAACCTTCCCTGTGTTGATCGTGGCATGATGGATCTGTGGCTTTACGAAAACTTTCTTCAACTGATGCATTCATAGTTACTGACTTGGAAGATGTTCCCTGTTTCGGCATTATTCGTAGCGCCCCGAAAATTCTTCAAGGCGGAGCAAAAGATCTTGCAAGGTCAATGACATACACTTTCGCCGCATTTGAGATGCAATACGGGGGTGCTTCAGGCGGGATAAATGCAAAGCCAGATGAAAGAAGTCAGGCAATTAGTTCTTTCGTAGATGAGATTCAAGACTCTGTTCGCGATGGAAGTCTGGGGCTAGATCCTGGAAAAGGTATTACTGCATCTGATTTCAATAGCTTGTCGGCTGTCGACCACCGAAATCAAATACGGTTTGAAACCTATCAGAAGGACCTTTTCCACATATATCTTTCAGGGTTAGGTCCCGTGGAGTGTGCAAGCCACCTCGTAGATCTCGATGGGAAAACTGCTGCGATAGAAGGCTTTGGGGCGCATAGCGTAGTGATGGCGGAATTACTCGAAGAACGTGGAGCGAAGGTCATCGCTGTCTCGACCCTCTCAGGATCGTTGAGTAACTCTGACGGGATCGACGTTGATGATATTCGTGACCGATGGGATAATCATGGAGCTGATTTTGTTGTAGGTGAAGGTGAAGAAGCAGAGCCAGCGTGGAAAATTTTTCAATCTGGAGCCGACATCATGTTTGCAGGATCCAAGATGGGCGCTATTAATCACACAACAGCAGAGAAACTTAAAATCGAAGCCTTAATCCCTCATCAGCCTCTTCCATTTACTACAAAGGCTCTCGCCGTTCTTCAGAAGAGCGGGTGTGTTGTAGTTCCATGCTTTATTTCAGTTGCCGGCCCGCTTTTTACATATTTTAACAATGATGGAACAGACCTAGCGGACGTTGTCTCTAAAGTATCGTCGGACATGAAAACGGTTTTGGATGAAGCGAGGGAGCATCAGGATGGTCTGTTTCTAGCATCCTGCTATAGAGCGGAGTCATTCTTAGCTTCTTGGCAAGAAAGCCTGCCATTTGGTCGCCCGTTGGCTAGCTAACTGTAGATTTTCTTGAATCTGATGTACGGTTCCAATAGGAGATTCTGATTGGGGGGGAAATGATTATTGTTACTGCGGTCTTATCATTCGAAACTGAAGCTGATCGTGACGCTGCTGTAGCAGCAACTGCGAAGGTTCAGAAGGCAACTCGAGATGAAGAATCAGGTTGCCTTGCATATTGCTTCGCTGCTGACCCATCCGAGCCAAACCATATTCAGGTCTATGAATTATGGACGGATCCGGAAAGTCTTGCTGCTCATTTTGATCACCCTAATTACGCAGCAATGGTGGAAATACTCCATAGTTGCTCTGGTTATCTTGCCTCAGACAATCGCTTGTATCTAGCTGATGACCGAGGTCCTGTCTACGGAGAGGGCGGCAAATTCCGATTTGATGCTGTCTCTGATCATCAATCGGGTGATTAAAGATCAGTGTCTCGGATTATTGATATCCACGCACACGTTGTTCTTCGTGAAACTTTCGGGGCAGCCGGTATCTATGGTCCGGAATTAGGAGAGGAGGACCTTCTCCAAACTTTCCGAGTTGGGGATTACTCCATTCGAGTTCCCTATGTTGGGAGTGTGTTTATGGAGGTGGATCGACGAATTCAAGAAATGGATCGACTTGGTATAGATATCCAAGTGCTTTCTCCTAATCCATTAACTTTTTTTGGTGGTATTGCTGCTGCTGAAGCCATTAACTTTGCGAGGTTGTCGAATGACGCTATGTCTCGTTTGGTAAAAACCTATCCGGATCGGCTTCTTGGAACTATTGCCCTGCCATTGCAGGATCCTGATGCCGCTTGCGATGAGATCCAAAGAGGAGTGAGAGAATTAGGGTTAGTTGGCGGATATGTCGGGACGGATTATGGATTTGCCTTAGATGATCCTCGTCTCGATGACTTTTACAGGACTGTAGTGGAGCTTGATGTTCCCTTGTTTATTCATCCTGCGACGAATAATGGGGTCCGGTCGGCCGCTGATTCGCGTTTAGGGCGCTTTGGGCTTGATCTCATAGTTGGGTATACATACGAAGAAACCTTAGCTGTTGCTGCCCTGATCTTGGGAGGCGTCATGGATAGACATCCAAATATCGACATCTGTGTTTCACATGGAGGTGGAGCAGCAACATTTCTTGCAAAACGATTTGATTCAATGGCTTCTTTCCAAGGTAACGAATCTGATTTCGTTTCAGCCTTACGTTCACTATGGTATGACTCTCATCTCGAGCCTGGTGAAGCTCATGACTTTGTTGTATCTGTCGTCGGCAAAGACAGAATGGTCTATGGGACTAATTTTGGTGGATGGGATACCCCGGATGAAATAACCGAGTTCGACCGTAGCCTAGGAGCAAACGCTGAACGTTTATTACGCTTACCTAAAGGAGAAGGAAGGTAGAGGTATGAGTTCTCTTATCATTGAAAATGCGACTCTCTTTACAGGAGTGAATGAGGAAGTAATCGAAAATGGGGCGATTTGGGTTTCTGATAGGTTTATTAAATTCGCTGGACATCTAAAAGACCTCCCTTCCAATGGAGAGAACGTTGATAGGTACGATGCTTTAGGAAAGTTCGTCATGCCAGGAATGACTGAATCTCATGTCCACCTTTCGTACAATAATGCCCACCCGCAACAACTAAACAGCCAACCACTTCCCATCGCCATGCTTGATGCGGCTGATAATGCGAGAGTTTTATTAGGCTCAGGTTTTACCTCAGCGATAAGTTTTGGATCCGCACAAGGTTTAGATATCCCTCTTCGTGATGCGATTAACGCTGGTCGGATACCCGGCCCGCGTCTTGCTGCTTCAGATCGTGATCTAGGTTCGACCGGAAGTAACGCTGATGGGACCTTTGGCGGTGACAACAGTAAAAAAATCATTGCTGACGGACCATGGGCTATACGAAAAGCCGTCCGGTCGTTAGCAAAGCGCCGTTGTGACATCGTCAAGATCTTTCTGGATGGTGAAGCATTATCAGAATTCGCACCACCTGGTGTCCTAACGTACACCGACGAAGAGGTAGCGACAGCAGTTGAAGAAGCTCATATTCGCGGTATGCGGGTCGTGTGCCATTCACGTTCTGCCGCAGCAGTTAAGCAAGCCGTTCGACATGGGGTAGACATTATCGGACACGCGAATTACCTTGATGATGAAGCCGTTCGCATGCTTGAGGCGAAGCGTGATGAGATTTTTGTCGGACCAGGCATAGCATGGGAAATTGCCTTATTAGATCGTGGAAGTGAGCTGGGTTTACCTCGGGATGCTATGGAACAACGGGGGTACCAGCGAGAAGTTGATGAAACAATCAGTGCTGTCAAGCGCCTGCGAGAAAGTAAAGTTCGGGTTCTTATCGGAGGAGATTACGGTTTGAATATCACCCCACATGGAACGAATAGCAAGGACCTTGAGTACTTTGTTGATCTCTTCGAGATGTCGACGTCAGAGGCTCTTCTGTGTGCAACTCGTGATGGAGGTGCTGCAGCAGATACCTCAGGAATGGTCGGAACTCTTGAAGCGGGAAAGTATGCGGATTTACTAATCATCGACGGGAACCCCATAGAAGATATTCGCATCCTTCAGGACCACAGGCGTATAGTTGGGGTGATGAAGGATGGCGTAATGCATTGCGCATTAATGCAGAAAAACCCATATATCGCTCCGAATGAGCAAATGGAAGGATAAGAAAATGATTGTTATTGCGGGAACTTTAACTTTAGGAATTGCCGTCGACGATAGTGTTCTGGACGCTTGCCGGACAATGATGACGGCAACGCATGCTGAAAAAGGATGCGTCGACTATGTGTTCAGCGCCGACCCATTGAATGACCACACGCTGAGAGTATTCGAGCAATGGGAATCCCTCGAAGATCTAGAAGCCCATTTCCAAGCTCCGCATATGCCACCATTCCGAGAGGCAATGGCACAGTGGAATATAACTGGGAAAAGCATTCACCGCTTCACCGTTTCAGACTCAGTCGAAATGTAAAATGAGGGGTATGACTTTTAAGAAAGCACGGAAGTGAATGACAGATTCTGAGAATCTTGAGGGTTGTACGCTAACAGATACCGAACTTGAGGAACTCTTCGAAAAGCAGGTTGAAGGAACTTTCATGTGGGTAAATAAATCTGGGCAGCCTTTCGGTGTAATTACCTATTATTTATGGAGTAATGGAAGTTTCTGGTTTACGTGCGCAGAAAAGAGAGCTCGGGTTTCTGCAATTCGAAGAACCGGATACGCTTCCTTCTGCATCACCTCGAAGGGCACAGATTTGGGAACTGGGAAAACAGCTTCATTTCGAGGCCCATGCAAGGTCCATCACGAGCAAGAAGTCTTAGATTGGGTTTTGCCTGGCATTGCGAAAGCATGCCGACCAGAAAGCGTAGAAGGTGCTCAAGAAGTTTTTGAACATATCAATACCCCGAATAGGGTGGTTCTAGAATTAACGCCCGAATATAGATTTGATTTTGACAGTGGAAAAATGTGGGAGAAGAGCGGTAAACGTGTTCCTCCGGGTCGATATAGCGGAAGCTTAGGAGGATAGAAAAATGACGAGAAGAACACCGGATTTGTTTGACCTTACAGGTCATGTCGCTGTAATTACTGGTGCTGGACGGGGAATTGGAGAGGGCATCGCAAAGTCATTCTCTGATGCTGGGGCAGCGGTTGTTGTCGCGGCTAGAAGAACAAATGAAATTGAAAGGGTCGCCAGTGAAATTCGTGATGGTGGCGGAGAAGCAATCGCTGTTACTACTGATGTTACTGATACAGATGCTGTTGAAGTATTAGCTAAAGCTGCTGTTTCTGAATTTGGGAAACTTACTGTTTGGGTGAATAACGCTGGAGGATCTTCTGTGCATAGCCCCCTTGTTGAATTAGATCGCGAAGAGTGGGATCGCACAATTGATCTCAACCTAACCGCAGTATTTGTAGGAAGTAAGATCGCTGCTAAATACATAGAGAAGGGTTCTATTATCAATATTTCATCAGGTGCTGGGACCAAGGCGGTCCCAAAATCCGGACACTACGGGGCATCTAAGGCGGGTACGAATTCACTAACATGGACCTTCGCAGCAGAACTTGCCCCAGATATCCGTGTCAATGCAGTTATGCCTGGAGCTATTCCCACAGAAATTATGCTGAAAGCAACTGGGCTGAAAGAAGATGAAATTCTCGATGCCTGGGATATTCCTATGGGTCGTGTCGGAACTCCTCAAGACATAGGAGCTGCTTGTCTCTATCTTGCTTCTGACGCAGCGAGTTGGGTAACTGGTGAATTACTTCGGGTAGGTGGCGGAGCAAAACCTCGTGGGGGAAACTTCGCCAACAAAAAATAAGGAGTGTTACTGGTTGGGGCAGGGTCGAACTGTTATCTCTGTTGTTGCTGTGCTCTCATTCCCTCGAACATCTTTAGCTCGTAAAAGAAAGTTTGCTATTGGGACTGTGCCGGTTTCCAGATCATTCAAGTATCCAATCCAAATTCCCTGTGCGAACTCAAGTGAAGTGACTTCGGTATTGATTCCATCTTTGGACCACTCCACTTCAACTTTTGAAAGGTTGTTATCATCGTAAACATCGGCAGAAATTGAAACTTGGTTTGTTGAACAACCATTTCCTATAGCAACTATTGCGGACGGGTTGGCATAAAAGAAAGCAATAGATGGCTTGATTTCAACGGAACCTGTCAACCCAATATCATATGTCGCTTCATCCCCATTAATAGTTAGCGTTCCTAGGTAATCGCCTTCGCTCAGGCCGTTTCGTGCAAATATTATCTTCACGCTGGTGGATGTATCTGGGGGTAGCGTGCCGCTAGGAACTGTCGCCTCATACGCATCGGAATTCGTTTCCATCGTCCATTCAACAGCGGTATCGCCTGAGTTGGTCATGGTTATTTCACGCGTATTCCAGTCAGAGCCGAACGCGAGCTCTGTTACGCCAACAGTGAACGTTGGTTGTGGTTGAGGGGTCGGATTCGGGTCAGGAGTCGGATCGGGATCGGGAGTCGGATCGGGGTCAGGAGTCGGATCGGAGTCGGGAGTCGGTTGCTCTGTTTTGTCAATGTCTCTGATTATGAAACTTAAGGTAAAGGCTCTTTCAAGACTCTGATTATTCGAAAAATCTAACGAGTACGTGATCTGGCAGGCCCTATCTCCGAGAGGTTCTCCATCAGGGGCAGCAAGATATATTCGTCCTTTATTTGTTTCCCAGTCATTACTTCCCCACGAAGCGACAAGATGTTCGCGTGGAACGTCAAAACTCTGGCAATCTTCTAAAGTCCCCACAAGCGCAACCTCTCCATCAGGTTTACTTGAAAGAGAAACAGCAATGGAGCAGTACTCTCCTTCCTTGCAAATAAGGTTCAGCTCATCAGGAATCACAATTGGGTTTTCAGCTGATGCTAACTGGGATGCATCTTGACTCTCAGTAACCTGTTCAACAGCTATGTCATTGCCATCGTTGATTCCGGACGATCCTTCATCGTTACCATTGTCTCCTTGGGATCCGACTATAAGGATAACGGCGATGACGGCAGCGGTAACGGTAACTATTCCTCCGGCGACAATTGTCATGAGAGCTGCAAAACGTCCGGCAATAGATGCTTTGATTGGGAATCCAGTAACGGGATCCCATGTCCAGTTTGTGGGTGATGGATTTGTGTAATTTGCTGGATTCCCCTGGGAGACAGAATCCACGGAAGCGAGGATGCGGTCACGGAGAGAGACAGGAATAATGACCGCAGGTAGGGCTGCAGCAATTGATCCAGGAGCACATACGATTGCACGGCGCTTGGTGCATGTGTCGCATTTCTCGATATGCCTTGTGACTTTTGATCGAACTTCCAAAGTAAATTTTCCATCCCAATCTGAAAGGAGTTCTTCGAGTTTTTCGCAATCATCTCGGCCTAAACGGGCAACGAGAAGAGAACCGACGGCTTTTTCCATACGGTCTCGCAGCCTTGATGTGAGAACATGCACATGGGAAGTTTTCACTCCAAGAGCTTGAGCGAGTTCTTCTCCTTCTAATCCCTGCATCGATAATTCAAGAAGCTCTCGATCCCGCGGCTGTAGGGCATCGGCTGCTTCCCAAACAAGTGTTTGAAGTTCATTTCGGACAAGCCCTTCATCATGGGCTGGAAGGTCAGCAGCCATGTCGGGAACCTCGCGATCGTCGCGCTTGGAACGTTGTCTGGTTCTGGTCATAACTTCGTTTCGAGCTATAGAAAATAACCAAGGCCGCAAGCGGGAAGGGTCCCTGAGCTGATCTAAACGTTGGGATGAGCGGAGAATAACGTCGTGGACAGCATCTGCAGCTTCTTCGCGATCGCGGAGAATGGAGAAGGCAAAGCCGAATAGCCTGTCGGCATATCGATCGTATATCTGACCGATCGCCGCCTGATCTCCTTCGCGCGCGGCTTCGACGAGTTCGCTGTCGCTTTTTTTCACTTGTGTACCTCATACGGCCTCGTCTCTTGAACGAGGCCTAATATTTTCTTAGTTCACTCGCTCTCTATTGTTCAAGAGATAAGACGAGCTCATAGATGAATTCTTACACCCGTAACTCATATTTGTTGCATTTCCTGTTCTGTTTGTTCTACTTGACATTCAAGATCCTGTCGAAAAAAACGGTGGCGTGATTTCGCTACCCGGCGATACAGAAAATCTCGAATAGGGCGAGGGATAATCCAAACTAGTGGGGTCCATACGGCGAAAGGCAATTTCATTTTTGCAAGGCATTTGAGTGCAGCCGATGAATAGATGTACCCCTTACGACCGTTGAAAAAGATAAGACTGTCAACCTGCTGAGATTGCAAAGGAAGGTTTTCTAGTATCTCTTTGGCTTCTTCACTAAGTAGGGGGACGAAGTCTAGTGCTATCGTTGATCTGATTTTGGGCTGAGCGAAGTCGACAATACGACGACAGAATCCGCAGCCGTCATCAAAAAGGACTACATTCTTTTCGGGCATTCCCATTATCCAATCATTTGTATAGATTCAATGTCTTTTAAGTCTAACCACAAATAGAAATGGGGTATCTACAGGTAGGACATCGCAATTGAGTAGAAAGTAAGAAAAAAAGAAAAAAAGTTCTTTACTATTTACCATCTGGTGTTTTTCGTAGAATACTTTCTTTATATGCATCCTGTACTTGTTGGTGTTCTTGTTGGTTTTGTCGTAACGCAGATAGCCGTCTTTAGCACGACACTCTATCTGCATAGAGAGCTCACCCATAAAGCTGTTACATTTCACCCGATAATAAACGAGATTTTCCGGTTCGCTGTATGGGTTACATCAGGTATTCGACCTCGTCAGTGGGTTGCGGTCCATAGAAAGCATCATGCTCATACCGATACCGTTGAAGACCCTCACTCACCTTTGGTGCTCGGTTGGAAAAAAGTTCAACTTATGAATGTTTTTCTTTACCGAAAAGCTGCAAATGACAATAAAACAATTGAGAGTTACGCTCGTGACCTTCCTCAACGAACAACCGACCGTCTTTTCTACGACCATGCATTATTGGGGTTGGGACTGCTTTTCGTTGGATTAGTATTCTCCTTTGGAATTATCGCTGCTGCTGTGGCATTTGCTTTTCATGCTGTGCTTTATTTGGGTCTAAGTGGATCTGTGAATTCTGTTGCCCATCATTTTGGAAGAAAAAGCTACGAAACTAACTCTGGAACAAACGTGACATGGCTGGCTCTTTTGACAGCTGGAGAAGGTTTCCATAATCACCATCACGCAGCGCCAACTAGTGCTCGATTCTCACGAAGGTGGTTTCAAGCCGACCCTGGATGGTGGGTAATAAAAATCTTATCTTTCCTAAAGCTTGCACGGATTCGTCATTCTGACGTTGACAAACTGGCAAGTAAAACACCAAATCCTTCTCATTTAGCAAAAATCTAAGAAGTATTTAATCCTGTAGTCCCTGTTCAAAGGGATTTTTATTCTTTTTTAGAAAATTTTGGTTTCGGGGTGTAATAACTACCGCATGTTGTTGTCTACCTAGCACAAACAAACAGCCCAGGAGGCAAAAATGAATACAAACAAAACAAATAACAACATCCGAAGGGCAATAGCGTCAGTTGCTCTTGTAGGAATAGGCATGGCTACTATGTTCACAGCAACAGCAGCAGCTACACCTAGCGGACCAGGTCTAGGTTCAGAGCCAATTATTGAATTAGATGATCTAACCAGCATCGAAGACATAGTGATCCTTATAGGGACTCAAGTGTCCACGGATGGTTACTGTGATACCCATGTCAATGAGCTAGACATTGAAATAACGAATAACAATGGAAGTATGAGATGGTACGATGCCTACTTATTCAACGGAACAGTTGAAGGTGGGGAAAGTCCAGAATTTGTATTCCAAGAAGACTACACCGTTGCCGATTTCAATCAGATGCTTAACACCGGGAACTCGCACTCTTATTCCACTTACGGAACTACAGCTAACGTTGTTCGAGTCAAAATTACCTCAAAAGAATTTATGGGAGAACCCACGGTTGTCTTTGACGAAGAAGTAACCATTTGCGAAGAAGGTGCTGAAGCGGAACTTGCTGAAGCAGCAGCTGAGTATGCAGCTCAAGTAGCAGCTGAAGAAGCAGCCCAGGCTCTTCTCG